>NZ_VPBF01000038.1:0-26498 GCF_013418865.1 Acinetobacter sp. YH12117 | reverse complement strand
GAGTGATGGGAGAGCATGTTCAAGAGTGGATTCTAAATGTTCAGATAAAGACATAAAAAAATGAGCGTATTTACATACACTCATTTTTACTACATTTTTCTAATATTTGCTTAACTGACTGGCATTATCTCCAAGTGGAGGCTTTTTATTTTCCTTCCTAGTAGTTCTCTCTCCCTTTGGGAGAGAGTTAGAGAGAGGGTAGATCTCTCCCTGGCCCTCTCCTTGTAGGAGAGGATTGGGAATGATTGATTGAATCCCTCTAAGTCTCCCCTTTAAGAAAGGGAGACTTTCAATTAAAGCAACTCAATCGCCACAGCAGTTGCTTCACCGCCACCGATACATAGGGCGGCGATACCACGCTTGCCACCGGTACGTTTTAGGGCATGAATTAGGGTTAAAATAATACGTGAACCGGTCGAACCAACTGGGTGACCAAGTGCACAGGCACCGCCATTGATGTTGACTTTTTCTGGGTCCAGTTTGAACTCGTCCATTGGACACATGGTCACCATGGCAAAAGCTTCATTGATTTCCCACAGATCCACATCTGCAACCGTCCAGCCGGTTTTATCCAGAACTTTTTGAATTGCACCGACTGGCGCAATGGTAAATTCAGATGGATGCTGTGAATTCGAAGCATAGGCAATCAGCTTGGCTAGCGGTTGTAAACCTTTTGCTGCAGCGTTGTCTGCTGAGGTTAATACAAGTGCAGATGCACCATCCGAAATAGAGCTGGCATTGGCCGCAGTAATGGTGCCATCTTTAGCAAACGCTGGGCGTAGTGTTGGAATTTTTTCAATATTGGCGTTGAATGGTTGTTCATCTTTATCGACCACGACATCGCCTTTACGGGTAGACACCGTTACAGGCACGATTTCATCGGTAAAATAACCTTCATTCACTGCAGTTTGTGCACGTTTTAATGAACGAATAGCAAAGTCATCCATTTGCTCGCGGGTATAACCTTTGGTATTGGCCATGTCCTGTGCAAAAGAACCCATTAAACGGCCGGTTTCTGCATCTTCAAGGCCATCTAGGAACATATGGTCTTTGACTTCACCATGGCCCATACGGAAACCGCCGCGTGCTTTTGGCAGAATGTACGGCGCATTGGTCATTGATTCCATACCACCTGCAACCACGTAAGTTGCTGAACCGGCTTTAATCATATCTGCGGCTTGCATGACCGCTTTCATGCCTGAACCACACAATTTGTTAATGGTTACAGCACCGGTTGAATCCGGTAAGCCTGCCTTACGCATGGCTTGACGTGCAGGACCCTGTTTTAAGCCGGCCGGTAAAACACAGCCCATAATGACTTCTTCGATATCGGTCGGTTGTAAGCCAGCACGAGAAATAGCGGCTTGAATGGTGGCTGCACCTAAGTCGGGTGCGGTTAAACTGGCAAGACTACCCTGAAAACCACCCATTGCTGTCCGTGCACCATTAACAATTACGATATCCGTCATCGTTGTATCTCCAATCTGTTTCTAATCAATTCAATATTTATTTTGAGCTTAAGCCCTAGCAGTATAGGGGAAAAATCCACAGAATAAAGCGTAATTTTCATACATCTTTAGACGCATAAGTTTTAGCAGCTATTGGGAAATTCTATGCGTAGAAAACCACGATTACTGAGGAAAATACGCTGATTGGGGGTAAAACCTGAACAATAATAAAAACTGCCATTGGAGCCTAAAGGCAAGCCCTGCTGGGCGTTAAATCTGAGGCTGGGCAGAGACAGGGCACCTTTCCATTCCAGGTTACCGTATTTCAGGCGGGTCTTTTCGGTTAAGACAATGGATTCGCCAGAGTCGAGGCTTCGGTTGCGGTTATGATCGATAAAAATAATAAAGCCATTGTTCCATTGATTATTCTGACATTGCTGCAGATCGGCACTGGGGCAAATTACAATATTGGCGCGATAGGTGAGGGCTTGGGATTTGGCCAGGTTAATACTATATTGCAGTAAATAACGGATGCGCTTGGCTTCTTGCTGGGCCAGATATTGCTGAAAATGAGGCAAAGCAATCGCACTGATGATGCCAATGATTGCTACCACCACAATGAGTTCAAACAGACTAAAGCCTGAAGTGTGAGATTTGATCGGGTACATACTAAGTAGACCTATAATTTTTATATTTTTATTGTGTTTCTGTAATACAAAATATTGTTTTGTAATATTTTTCTAGGTTGTCATTATTTTTACGCATCTTTCTATAAAGCTGCTAAAATAAAGTGAAAGTGGAAGTGACAATAAGCTATCCACAACAAAAAATTGAGTAAAAATTTACCGAATTACAACGGAAATTGTAAGTAATTTTGTCAATAATTTACTTGATTAAAATTATCAAGCACTTGGAAAAAGAATAAAGTGTTTGTATGATTCAAAGTGACTAGCTTAAAAAGAAAACTGGGGTAAAAAGCCTATCTCAGGATAGCCAAAACTTTAGGCTTGAGCTTGAACAACAATTTGTTATCTCTGGAGGATAAATCCATGAAAATGAGTCGTATTGCATTAGCAATGCTCGTAGCTGCTCCTTTAGCTGCTGCAAACGCGGGCGTAACTGTTACCCCATTAATGCTTGGTTACAACTTTATTGATACTAAACACAACAACGACAAGCTAACAGATGGTCCAGAATTACAGGACGATTTATTTGTTGGTGCAGCACTTGGTGTTGAACTTACTCCTTGGTTAGGTTTCGAAGCTGAATATAGCCAAGTTAAAGGTGATGTAGATGGTGCTGGTGAAGGCGCTGAATATAAGAAGCAGCAATTAGCTGGTAACTTCTATGCAACTTCTGACTTAATTACCAAAAACTATGACAGCAAAGTGAAGCCATATGTACTTCTAGGTGCGGGTCACTACAAATATAAAGCAACTGGTGGTGATGCTGATTGGGCTGGTGAAAACGAAGGTACTATCGGTAATGCTGGTGTGGGTGCATTCTGGCGCTTAAACGATGCTTTATCTCTTCGTACAGAAGCACGTTCAACATATAACTTCGATGAGAAATTCTGGGACTACACAGCTTTAGCTGGTCTTAACGTAGTTCTTGGCGGTCACTTGAAGCCAGCTGCTCCTGTAGTAGAAGTTGCTCCAGTTGAGCCAGTTGCTCCAGTTCAACCAGCTCCACAAGAGTTGACTGAAGACCTGAACATGGAACTTCGCGTATTCTTTGATACCAACAAATCAAACATCAAAGATCAATACAAGCCAGAAATCGCTAAAGTTGCTGAAAAACTGGTTGAATATCCAAACGCAACAGCGCGTATCGAAGGTCACACAGACAACACTGGTCCACGTGCACTGAACGAACGTTTATCTTTAGCTCGTGCGAACTCTGTGAAATCTTCACTTGTAAACGAATACAATGTTGACCCAGCTCGTCTGTCAACTCAAGGTTTCGCTTGGGATCAACCGATTGCTGACAACAACACCAAAGAAGGTCGTGCTATGAACCGTCGTGTATTCGCGACAATCACTGGTAGCCGTACAGTTACTGTACAACCAGAAGCAGCTGCTCAATAATTTGAGTAGACCTTAGAAAAAACGACTCTTCGGAGTCGTTTTTTTTTATAATGGAATTTTATTGCCTTAGAAATCCCGCAGTCTGGGTAAGATGGATTATGAGCACAGAAATTCCGGATCAACTCCTTCAACTTGAAGCCAATGGTGGTATTTTTGCTATTTGGAAGATTTTTCAGCACTATGGGATTGATCTGGAAATTGCCGATCTGGTCCAGCTGTGCCGGCATAATAATGAAGATGGCACTTTCGGAATTGCGCTAGCGGTTGGGCTGAAAAAGCTAGGTCTTGAGGTGAGCTTTCATACCGATCCTGATCCGCACCAGCACCCGACGGAAGTGTTGTGTTATCAGGAAGCGCAGCAATTACAGATTCCGCTACAGCCGGCACTCAGCTATAGCGCTTTGCAGACATGTGTTGATCAGGGCCGCTTTGTGATAGTGTTCTATGACACACTAGAAGGTGTGGGGAATCATTCCTTAATCTATTCGATGGATGCAGAAGAGGTCTGTTTCTTTGACAGCTTTGATGCAATGCCAGCACAGGTTTTCGAGCAGCAGCGTCAGGCAGAGGGCATTTGCCGTCAGGCCATTGTGATTGATGACCGAAATTTTGTGATGCGTTATAGCTAAGCCACATTTATCGAGATCATAAAAAAAGCAGTCACTTGGACTGCTTTTTTGTTGAGTGCTTTTAAAGAAAGCTGAATCAATTATTCACGGTCGATCTTCATCGGCTGCACATCCATCTGCTGATAAGGAATCAGCTTGGTTTTGTATTTCCATTTATAGCCTAACCAGATGGCCAGGAACAATAAAATCCCGATATAGGTGGAAAGCACAGCCAGCCACTCACCATCAAGTACCGCCTGATAGTTCTGGCCCAAGACCACAATCGCACATAAAGTGAAGGCAAACCACGGTGCGAATGGGAAGAACTTGGCGCGATACGCCAGATCTTCAAGTTTATAACCCTGAGCAAGATAGCCTTTGCGGAAACGGTAGTGAGAAACTGCAATACCCAGCCAGACAATAAAGCCACACATGCCTGACATATTTAGTAGCCAGTTAAAGACCTGTTCTTCACCAATAAAGGTGGTCAAGAAACATAATGCAGCAATGGCTGTAGTGGCATACAGCGCATTCATTGGTACGCCGCGTGGATCAAGACGGGCAAAGGCTTTTGGTGCACTACCTTTACGTGCCATATCAAACAGCATACGCGTAGAGGAATACATGCCTGAGTTACCCGCAGACAGAATCGCAGTTAGAATGACTGCATTCATGACGCTGGCTGCAAAGGCAAAACCGGCCTGTTCATACAGTAAGGTAAACGGTGACAGTGCCACATCATCTGTTGCAGCGGCCTGGAGTAATCGTGGATCATCATAAGCAATCAGGGTGCCGATAATGAAAATACACACGATATAGAACAACAGGATACGCCAGAAAATCTGTTTGATTGCAATCGGAATAGTTTTCTGTGGATCTTTGGATTCACCTGCAGCCACGCCGACCATTTCTGTGCCCTGGAAGGAGAAACCGGCAATCATCGCCACACCAATCAGGGCTGATAAACCACCGACAAAGGGTGCTTCACCTTGGCTCCAGTTACCAAAAGTTGCAACATCCGGGGTCATCATGATCTTGGCGATCATGACCAGACCAATAATAATAAAGATGATAATCGCAAGCACTTTGACTAAAGAGAAGAAGAACTCGGACTCACCAAAGCCTTTGACTGTCAGGGCATTAATCGCAAACACCACGGTCAGGAACAGGGCACTCCAGTAGAAACCGGGAATATCCGGGAACCAGAACTTCATGATGAACTGTACCGCAACCAGTTCAAATGCCACGGTAATGGCCCAGTTATACCAGTAGTTCCAGCCTAGCGCGAAACCAAAACCACCTTCGACATATTTGCTGCCATAGGTAAAGAATGCACCTGAGGTCGGATTGTGGGTCGCCAATTCGCCCAAGCTGGTCATCAAGAAATAGATCATGACGCCAATCAGGGCATAGGCCAGTAATGCACCACCCGGACCAGCATTGGCAATGGTCGCACCGGAGGCCAGGAATAAACCGGTCCCGATCGATCCGCCAATGGCGATCATATTTAAGTGGCGAGCACCGAGCTTACGCTGCAGCTGTCGGCTGTGTTGAGTTTCGCTCATCATACTTCCTTAACATTTTTTTGAGTGCTCGCGAACAGCACTTTAAAACCTTGTTGATCTGCCTTGACCGTACACTGGCCAAAACTCTGTTCAATCAACAGGGGATAATTTAAAAAGCGGTTGGCCACAATCCACAGTTCACCACCCGATTTCAGGTGGCGGCGCGCAGTTTTGCACAGTTTTTCGCTGGCATCATAGTCGGTCTGAATCCCCTGATGAAAAGGCGGATTGCTGACAATGGCATGTAAAAACAGCGGCGCATCTTCAATGCCACTGACGGCTTTAATTTCAAGCTGCTGCGGATTGAGCTGGTTGTGCTCAAAAGTCATTTGGGTTGAAGCGAGTGCAAAAGCATCTACATCCAGCGCGAAGATACGGTTATCTGGATTCAGCTTGGCCAGATAGGCACTGATAATGCCGGCGCCACAACCAAAATCGGCAATTTTACCCGATGGCACCTGGCATAAATAAGGCAGGAAGACCGCTGTACCGATATCAAGCCGGTTCTGGCTGAACACACCTGGCAGGGCACAAATCTGTAGATCGCCTTTCGGCGTCGCTACAGTATAACGCTGCGCCCAGTCGGCCAGTGCTTTTTTCTCGACGCTGCAGTCTAGTGTTAATTGCCAGAGTTGGCAATGACGGGCACTGTCGAGTTTTAAGGCTTTACCATAAGGCTGTAGCTGTTTGGCCGCACGTTCGACGCCGCCTTTTTTCTCACCGACCAGAAAAACACTGCTGCCGGTTTGCAGATGGGCGGCAACATTGTGCAGCACATAATTCAGCAGTTCTTTAGATTTCGGCACAAAAATAACCGCCTGATCAAATTCGCCTTCTGGAAAGTCGGCACCAAAATGAACGGGGGCAGTCTGGTTCTGGAAATAGTGGTAATCGTTAAAATTCCATGTCCAGAAAAAAGGCTGGACCGATTCACCGAATTCAGCGAACAGCTGGTCTGTAGGCGCATTGATCAGTAACACACGACCTGATAAATAATCATATTGTCGTAATAGCACTTCGCTTTTAGCATCCATGAGTCGCTCTCCAATAGAAAAACACTGTCCAAGTCCGGCTCAGACAGTGTTTTCTGGACATGAAATTACTTCTTGGTTTCAGGTAATACAATATTCAGAATCAGTGCTGCAATACCGCCAGTCGCAACACCTGAGCTAAAGATATTACGGAATAATTCTGGCAGATGTTCCAGAATTTGTGGCACTTGTGCAACGCCTAAACCCAGTGCCAGAGAAATGGCAATGATCAGCAGGGCACGACGGTCCAGATGAATACCCGATAAAATGTTAATTCCCGATGCGGCTACCGCACCAAACATGACCATGACAGCACCACCCAGAACGGCTTGAGGCACAGCCTGAATCACGCCCGCAACAGCAGGTAATAGGCCTAAAATCACCAGCATCGCGGCAATCCAGATTCCGACATAACGGCTAGCCACACCGGTTAACTGAATCACACCGTTGTTTTGTGCAAATACCGAACTTGGGAAGGTGTTAAAGATACCGGCCAGGAATGAGTTAGCACCATTGACCAGCACACCACCTTTAATACGCTGCATCCATTTTGGACCATCCACAGGCTGGTTCGACAGTTTTGAGGTTGCAGTGATGTCACCAATCGCTTCTAAAGACGTGACCAGGTAAATAAAGGCCATTGGAATGAACAGGCTCCAGGAGAATTCCAGACCAAAGTGCATTGGAGTTGGCACTTGTACCAGTGGCGCTTCCTGCAGACCAGAGAAGTCCAGATGACCCATAAAACCAGCCACAATATAACCCACGATCAGGGCAATCAGGATGGCGGAGCTTTTAATCCAGGTCACATTAATCCGGTTCAGGATAATGATTAACGCTAAAACGGTACAAGACATGATCAGGTTATCGGCATTGGCGAAAGTCTTGTCCGACATGGCCTGATAGCCACCGCCCATACTGATTAAACCTTCTTTAATTAAGGTTAAACCAATCAGCAGGACCACAATCCCGGTCACCAGCGGGGTAATCAGTTTTTTAACCCATGGCAGAATTTGTGAAACACCCATCTCGATAAATGAACCGGCAATCACCACACCAAAAATAGCAGCCATAACCGACTCAACTGGTGTACCTGCTGCGACCATTGCAGAACCAATCCCGATGATTGGGCCAATAAAGTTAAAGCTGGTGCCCTGAACAATTAACAGTCCGGCACCAAAAGGACCTACTTTTTTAGCTTGCAGGAAGGTTGCAATCCCCGAAATCACCAAAGACATCGATAAAATCATGTTGGTGTCTTCTTTGGAAACACCCAAGGCCAGACAGATCAACAGACCTGGTGTCACAATCGGGACAATAATGGCCAATAAGTGTTGGAAGGCAGCAAGAAAAGCAATAAATGGTTTAGGACGGTCATTCAGACCATAGACCAAATCCAGTTGCGGTTTTTGATCAGGAGATGAATTAAATTCAGACATAAGTCAAAAGCAAATTAGGCTAGGTGGCGGTATTCTAATCGAGTTACACGTCTTTACAAACTTTAAATCGTCGCTTCTGTCGAAAAAAGTTCGATTGTCAATAAAGTGTCACTACTAAATGAGAGTATTTTTCTGTATAATTTGCCCTCAAATTTAAAGCGTATCGAATTTACATGTCAGATATTAAAACTCTCCGCAACATCGCGATTATCGCGCACGTTGACCACGGTAAAACCACTCTTGTAGATAAACTTTTACAACAATCAGGTGCTCTCGGTGAACGAGCGGGCGAGATTGAGCGTGTCATGGATTCAGGCGCTATTGAAAGTGAACGTGGTATTACCATTCTTGCAAAAAACACTGCAATCAAATGGTTAGATAAACGTACCGATACTGAATACCGTATCAACATCGTGGATACCCCGGGACACGCCGACTTCGGTGGTGAAGTTGAACGTGTCATGTCGATGGTGGATTGCGTACTTCTTCTGGTTGACTCACAAGAAGGTCCAATGCCACAAACCCGTTTCGTAACGCAAAAAGCGTTCGCACGTGGTTTGAAGCCAATCGTGATCATCAATAAGGTCGACAAGCCAAACGCGCGTCCTGACTGGGTGATTGACCAGGTATTCGATTTGTTCGACAACCTGGGTGGTACTGACGAGCAGCTAGACTTCCCGGTGGTATATGCGTCTGGTTTACGTGGTGTTGCTGGTCCATCTCCAGAAGAACTGGCTGAAGATATGACACCGTTGTTTGAAACCATCGTAGACATCGTTGAACCACCAGCAGTTGACGTTGATGGTCCATTCCAGATGCAAGTGTCTTCACTGGACTATAACAGCTTCGTGGGTGTAATCGGTGTTGGTCGTATCCAGCGTGGTTCTGTAAAACTGAACACACCTGTAACTGTCATCGACAAAGATGGTAAAACACGTAACGGCCGTATCTTAAAAATCATGGGTTACCACGGTTTAGAGCGTATTGATGTAGATTCTGCATCTGCGGGTGACATCGTATGTGTAACCGGTATGGACGAGCTGCATATTTCTGACACCATCTGTGATCCGAAAAATGTTGAAGCGTTACCACCGCTTTCTGTAGACGAACCAACCGTGTCGATGACATTCCAGGTCAACAACTCGCCGTTCGCGGGTAAAGAAGGTAAGTTTGTGACTTCACGTAACATCCGTGAACGTCTAGACCGCGAATTGATTCACAACGTTGCACTGCGCGTTGAAGATACTGACAGTCCTGACCGTTTCAAAGTGTCTGGCCGTGGTGAACTTCACCTGTCAGTTCTGATTGAAAACATGCGTCGTGAAGGTTTCGAGATGGGTGTATCTCGTCCGCAAGTGATCTTGAAAGAGATTGATGGCGAAATGCAAGAACCATACGAAAACGTGACTTTTGACGTTGAAGAACAGCACCAAGGCGCTGTGATGGAACAAATGGGTAACCGTAAAGGTGAGATGACCAATATGGAAGTGGACGGTAAAGGCCGTATCCGTATTGAAGCAACTGTTCCTTCACGCGGCCTGATTGGTTTCCGTTCTGAATTCATGACCATGACGTCTGGTACCGGTATCATGACCTCTAGCTTCTCGCACTACGGTCCAATGAAACAGGGTTCTGTAGCAAAACGTCAAAACGGTGTACTGATTTCTATGGTTCAAGGGACTTGCTTGGGCTATGCACTGTTCAGCTTGCAAGACCGTGGTCGTCTATTTGCTAAACCTCAATTGGAAGTTTACGAAGGTATGATCGTGGGTATTAACTCTCGTTCAGACGATATGGTGGTGAACCCAACCAAAGCGAAACAGTTAACCAACGTACGTGCATCTGGTACGGATGATGCGTTAACTCTGGTTCCTGCAATTGAATTCACACTTGAACAAGCACTTGAATTCATTGAAGATGATGAGCTGGTTGAAGTAACGCCGAAGTCAATCCGTATCCGTAAGCGTTACCTGACTGAAAACGAACGTAAGCGTAACAAATCTTAATTTTTAAAATTAAGAAGAAAAAAGAAACCGCCAGGTCCACTTGGCGGTTTTTTTTGTATTAAATGTTCTAAAACTACTTGGAAATAATTGAAAAAAGCGTACATTAAGCAGAAATCAAATCCTAGTAATTATGTATACTTCATCACATAAATAAAGATATATTCTGGAGCGCATATGAGCATTTTAAAAGAATTTAGAGAGTTTGCCATTAAAGGCAACATGATGGACCTGGCAGTCGGTGTCATCATTGGTGGTGCATTCGGTAAGATTATTGATTCACTGGTAAAAGATGTGATCATGCCGCTGATTTCATGGATTTTAGGTGGTGATGTCGATTTCACCAATAAATTCCTGATTCTGGGTGATAACCCGAACAATGTCCAAACCTTGGCTGCTGCCCAGGAAGCCGGTCTGAACATTTTCCATTATGGTAATTTCCTGACCATCTTCATTAACTTCCTGTTATTGGCCTGGGTGGTGTTCTGGTTGGTGAAACTGATGAACAAAATGCGCCGTAAGCAGGAAGCAGAGCCAGAACCGGCAGCAACTCCAGAAGATATCGAATTACTGCGTGAAATTCGTGACGAATTGAAAAAACGTCCGCAGGCGTAATTGAAAGCAAAAGAAAACGGCGCAAAGGCGCCGTTTTTTTATAGAATCCCTCCCAACCTCCCTTCTTGCGCTTCATTTAAAGCTTTGCTTTAAACTGGCTCAGAGAGGAGAAGACCCCCCTTTACCAAAGGGGGATTTAGGGGGGATTAAAAATCCATCCGGAATTTAATTTCCACCAAATGAAAACCAAACTGGCTTTTGACCGGACCATGCAACACCCGTTCAGCAGCCGTAAAGACCAGTTTATCAATCACTGGGACCAGTTGGCCTTTTTTCACTTCACCGAGTTCGCCGCCACGTTTGGCTGAGTTGCAGGTGGAATACTGTTTGGCAATTTTGGCAAAGTCTGCACCTGCTTGCAGCTTCTTTTTCAGCTGCTCGGCAGTATCTTTATCTTTTACCAGAATATGACGGACGATGGCCGTTTTCATGGGTATTACCTCGCTGTATGTTTCGGCTTGCTGGCTTTAGGATGAGCCAGTTTGACTTTCTTCAGCGGTTGGCACTCCGGGCAAAACACTGAGGCGCGCTGACCAAGCTTGAGGTTTTCCAGTGTGGTTTCACAGTTGACACACATTTCACCGGCACGACCATAGGCCAGCAGGGTTTGCTGAAAATAGCCATTTTCACCCATGGCATTGCTATAGTCGCGTAAGGTCGATCCACCCAAATCAATGGCCTGTTTTAAAATCCGCTTGATCTCCAGGGTCAGCTGCTCAATCTGTTCCAGACTTAAGCTCGACGCCGGTTGTGCCGGGTGAATGCCCAGATTAAACAGACTTTCTGTGGCGTAAATATTGCCCACGCCCACCACCACATGGTTATCCATGATTGCAATTTTAATGCCGACATTTTTGTTTTTCAGTTTATCGGCCAGATAGTGAGCATTGAAAGCATCACTTAAAGGTTCAGGCCCGAGCGTATCGATCAGTTTGCTTTGCGAGTTTTCATCTAGCCAGAGAATACAGCCAAAACGGCGCGGGTCGTGGTAGCGCAGCTGAATATCATCAAACTGGATAATCAGATGGTCATGTTTGCGCAGTTCGGCCTCGGGCTCACATAGGCGGAAGCTGCCGGACATGCCCAGATGCCACAGCATGCTGTCCTGTTCAAACTGGGCCAGAATATATTTGGAGCGACGGGTCAGGTTCAGTAGTTTTTGCCCGACCAGTTTGTGTAGATCGTCTGGAATTGGCCAGCGTAAGCTGGACTGGCGTACCTGCACGGCGTGCACACGCTGTTCTAGCAGCGGTAATAAACTGGTTTTGGTGGTTTCAACTTCAGGTAATTCAGGCATGGACAGGCTTCGGCATGAGGATGCAGCTAATATCGGGTTGAATCTTGAAAAATACAAGACAGGGCAAGGCTGCATTATAAAGTGAATTGCCGTACCGCGCAGCCGGATCAGTCTTGCGGCTCAAACTGAACATTCACAGAAAAATAAAAGCGATTCAGCGTCCAGGTAAAAAAATGTAAGCCTGCACATCATTAATGTTGAAAATCACATGCCGCCCATAAAAAAACGCCAAGATAGGGCAAAACAAAAATGAGTTATCCAGATGAGGAGCAATATGCATACGCCGCAACACATCATCGAGATCTGTCAGCAGCAGCAACGTCAATTAAGTCTGTTTCTCGATTTAGACGGCACTCTGGCCGATTTTCAGCTTGACCCGCAGCACAGTTTTATTCCCACCTCGACTTTAAACACCCTGGCCGAATTATTGCAGTTGGGGATTCCGGTGAGTGTGGTTACTGGCCGTTCCATTGAGATGGCCAGACAGCTGTTACAGCAGTTACCGCTGCCGATTGCTGAGTTACATGGATTACAAATTTGGTGGAATAGTACAAAGAAATTACAACTTGATTTAAGTCATATTAATTATAAGCAGCTCCGGGCAGACCTGAGTCAGGCCTGTCGCGCCTACCCGAATTTACGTATTGAGGATAAGCAGTTTTCGGTAGCCCTGCACTACCGGGAATATCCAGAGCTTGCGCCGGTTGCACAGCAGATTATGGCGGTGCTGCAAGTGCGTTATCCTCAACTTAAGCTCAAGCAGGGCAAGTGTGTGGTCGAGCTTTTGCCTCAGCAAGCGAGTAAAGGTTTTGCAATTAGTCGCTTACTGGAAGCAATGCCAGAAAACAGCACTTTTCCCATTTTTATTGGTGATGATGTGACGGATGAAGATGGATTTGCTGTGGTCAATCAGCATCAGGGTTTGAGTATTAAAGTCGGTGAAGGCGAGACACAGGCCCACTATCGGCTGGCCAATACCCAAGCCGTGGCGGAGTTGCTGCATTTAATAAAAATACATTGCGAAACAGGAGCAATGACCATCAAAAGAGGATGTGAGGGTAAAAATGTCAAAGCTAATCGTGTTATCCAATCGGGTCAGTTTACCGAATCCTGAAAAAAAAGCCGCAGGTGGTCTGGCGGTGGCCATGCAAGATGCACTGCATGATATTGGCGGGGTCTGGGTGGGCTGGAATGGTGAAAGAGTCGAGCAATTTTCCCAGCTGAAATTCGACTCGGTGCAGCATCAGGGTGTGGAATATCTGACCAGCCCCTTAACTGAACAGCAGTACCAGCAATATTACTGTGGCTTTGCCAACAATGCCTTGTGGCCGGCCATGCATGATCGCAGCGATTTAATTGAATACTCCACAGACGAATATCTGACTTATCAGGAAGTCAATCGCATGTTTGCCGAACAGCTACAGGCGATTGCTGAGCCGGATGATGTGATCTGGGTGCATGACTATCATTTTTTCAGTATCGCCCGGCATTGCCGCCAGTTAGGCATGCATAACAAGATTGGTTTTTTCCTGCATATTCCTTTTGCCCATGAAGCGGTGTGGCGGGAAATTCCGGTGGCATCACGTTTACTGCAAGACCTCTGTGAATATGATGTAGTTGGACTGCAAACCCAGCGCGATCAGCAGCAATGTATGCGCATTTGCCAGACCATGCTCAGTGGTGAGGAAATTCATCCTTATATCCTGCGTTATCAGAATAAGCTGACCATGATGAAGAGTTACCCCATTGGGGTGAATCCAGACCTCATCCAGCACGCGGCCGCTCAGCCCTTAACGAGCACCCAAGATATCTTTGATTTTGACTCCCTGGCCCAACAAAAAACTATTATCGGCGTTGACCGGATTGATTATTCCAAAGGGCTGCTAGAACGTTTTGATGCTTTTGCCCATTTCCTGGCTTCTTATCCTGAATATCACCAGCAGGTGGTGGACCTGCAAATTGCCTGTCCATGCCGCATGGATATTCCCGCCTATCAGCGCCTGTACCAGCGTTTAGAAGACCAGATTGCCGCCATTAACAGCCAATATGCTACAGCAGACTGGTTGCCGGTGAATTGCAGTCATCAGACCTTGGCACATGAAGTGCTGATGAAAATTTACCGCCAGTCGGATATTTGCTGGGTCACTTCTTTAAAAGACGGTATGAATTTGGTGGCCAAAGAATATATTGCCGCTCAGGATGCCGATAATCCGGGCGTGCTGATTCTGTCCGATAAAGCCGGTGCCGCAGACCAGATGCCGGATGCACTAATTGTGAATCCACATGACCGCGAGGCCATGACGCGAGCCCTGAAACAGGCACTGGAGATGCCGCGAGCAGAGCGGATACAGCGTTACAGTCGCTTAATGGATGGTCTGAAAAAATTTGATATTGCCGACTGGCGTACTACTTTCTTAAATGATCTGCGCCATAACAGCTTCCTGTATCACTACAAGATGCCGCTTCGCGCCCAGGTCTCGCCGGTGATTCACTAATACGTTAACAATTTTCAATATTTATCTGCCCAGCCACGTGCTAAATCTAAACAGGGTCATCAGTTAAAAACATCAACATCGCCGTACCGTGACTGCAAGTTTGGCTACTCATGCCCGCTTGTGGTCACTGTGCTGGCAATGATGACAACCGGATAGATTGAGAACAATTATATATTTGGAATATAGAACCACTATGGACCAGATTCTGGCTGAATTTGAACAGCAGACAGCGCCTACCGCCGAAGATTACGTCACCACACTACGCCGTTTGCTGGCAGTATCACCTGAATTTCCTCATCCGGGCAGGGGGCAAACCCTGCTGCGCTGGCAACTGCTGGCCAAAGTTGCGGCCACCGATTTAACTTTGGTGAAATGGCTGGAATCACATTTCGATGCGCTGAGTATTTTAAACGAACTACAGATTCAGTCCGTTCCGGCGGGCTGGTGGGCAGTCTGGGCCGCGGAAGGCCATCCACAACCTGTACAGTATGAGCAGGGCTATTGTTCCGGTTATAAGGCTTGGTGCTCGGCGGCATATGCGGTGGATTTTGGTTTAATGACTTATCGCGGTGCAGATGGCCAGTCACAATTATTGATGGTCGAGATGCAGCAGCCTTCAATCCAAGTAGATGATAGCAGTTGGCAAGCCATCGGTATGCAGCAGACGGCCACAGCAACTGTTCATTTTCAGCACACTCCAGCCACACGCATTGCACAACCCGGAGATTATCTGAATCGGTCGGGCTTCTGGCATGGTGCAGCCGGTGTTGCGGCCTGCTGGTATGGTGCTACAGTACGTCTGGCTGAATATTTACAGCAGCATGTGCAGCAGAAAACCCATGCCTATCATGAATTGTATTTGGGCGAAGTCAGTACCCGACTGGCCGTGACACGACAGTTTTTTACCCATGTGGCTGCCCAGATAGATGCAGCGCCGGCACACAGCCATGAACTGATCATCCGGATGTTACGCGCCCAAGTTGAGGATACTGCGCTATTGGTACTGGAAAAGGTCGGAAAAGCGCTAGGCGCACGACCTTTTTGCGAGCAGGCACATTTTGCCCGGTTGGCTGCCGACTTGCCGGTATTTTTGCGCCAGAGTCATGCTGCTTTTGATCTGGCTACAATTGGCCGCTTATCGCTACAGGAGGGGCAAACATGGCAACTCTGATCGATCCGGTAGTCGGTGACCGGAAAATCTATGGTAGCGGTACCGATCAGGCGCAGTGGCTCAATTGGTCCGGACTGACCGGGCTGCCGGATTTGAATCTGACGCAGCACTTTCCTGAGCGTGGCCGGGTACTAATTTTCGCGCCACATCCCGATGATGAAATTCTCGGTTGTGCGGGTCTGATGCAGCAACTGGCCGCGGCAGGGCGTGAACTGCTGCTGGTTGCAGTAACCAATGGTACCGGCAGCCATCCTCGGTCAAAACGTTATAGCGTTGAGCAGCTGAATGTGCTGCGGCCACAAGAAAGTCTGAATGCCTTGGCGGTGCTGGGACTGGAACATAAGGTCCAGCGCATTGCCCTGAACATTGCAGATGGCCAGGTGATGCAGGCTGAATCCGAACTGTTGCAGCAGCTACAAAACTGGGTGCAGCCTGAGGATATTCTGGTGACCACCTTCGCTCAAGATGGCCATCCCGATCATGAAGCCACCGGACGGGTGGTGCAGCATTGGGCTAGACAGCACCGGCAGCGCTGTTATCAGGTGCTGATTTGGGCCTGGCATTGGGCCATACCGGCAGATGCACGGATTCCCTGGGCGCAGGCACGAAAACTCCGTTTAACTGCACAGCAGCTGGCTTTAAAACAGCAGGCGATTCAGTGTTTTAAAACTCAGATCGAGGCTGATGACACTATTCACCAGCCGCCAATTTTATCGGCAAAAACCATTTCACGACTCTTAATCCCGTACGAGGTCTATATTGATGCGACTGAACACGGATGACTATTTTGACCAGCTGTATCAGGACAATGATGATCCCTGGCACTATCAGCAGCGCTGGTATGAGCAGCGTAAACGGCAGCTGTGTCTGGCGGCCTTGCCGCAGGCGCAGTTTCAGCGGGTCCTGGAAATTGGCTGCAGCAATGGCATCTTCAGTGAATTGCTGGCTCCGCGTTGTCAGCAGCTCATCTGTGTAGATGCCCACCGTCGTGCGGTTGAACTGGCACAGGCCCGTCTGGCGAGGTTTGCGCATGTGCAGGTGCGGCAACAACGTGTCCCTGAAACCCATCTGGCGCTGGAAAATGATAGTCTATTTGATCTGATTATTCTCAGTGAAGTGGCCTATTACCTGCGTCCGGCCGAATTAGTGCAGCTAATGCAGCAGCTGCAGCAGTGTTTAAGTGCAGACGGTACGCTGCTGGCCTGTCACTGGCGTTACCCGATTGCAGGCTTTGAGCTGAATGGCGATCAGGTACATGCCTGTTTAAGGCAACAACTGGCACTGCATCATTATTTGCAGATGAATGATCCGGATTTTCTGCTCGATCTCTGGACTCAAGATGCACAATCTGTGGCTGCGCGGGAGGGACTGATATGAGGATGGCGGTGGTGGTGCCTGCCTATAACGAAGCCGAAACGCTGGGCGCCTGTCTGGCGGCTATTCAGCAGGCCATTGCACAATTACCGCCCGTTGTGTCTGAAGTAAAGGTGCTGGTGGTGCTGGACAGTTGTGATGATCAGTCTGTTGAAATTGTACAACAGGCCGGAATCGACTACTTGTGTTGTGAAGTACGCTGTGTTGGTAAGGCACGGGATTTGGGCGTGCGCGCCATGATTGCCAAAGGTGCTGACTGGATTGCCTGTACCGATGCCGATACCCAGGTTGATGCGCAGTGGTTATCTGCACAATATGCCCATCAGCCGGCAGCACTGATTTGTGGCGTGGTTGAAATTAAAGACTGGTCGCCTTTATCTGCGGCCGCCCGGCAGAAATATCTGCGCCATTATCAGGATAAAATGGACCATCGGCATGTGCATGGGGCCAATCTCAGTTTTTCTGCTGCGGCCTATTTAAAAGCCGGTGGTTTTCAGGCCAGCAGCTGTCATGAAGATGTGCAGCTGGTCGAGCAGATGCAGTGCTTAAACCTGCCGATTGTCTGGAGTAACCAGGTACGGGTCACCACCAGCAGTCGTCTGGACAGCCGGGTCAGTGATGGTTTTGCCGCCTATTTGAACCGGCTTGTCGTGCTGCGTCTGAAGTGTGAGCGATTGTGAAAAAATGGCTGTCATCGGGCTGACAAAAACACAGCGTATTTTGATCAACACCACAGTTTAATTCGGTTACATAAAGCGGTAAAAATAAACAGCTTTTAGCCAATTCGGCCGTCTATCTCGGTTAGAATAATTTTCATGAAAATCATAAGGCAGGATCGCCCCATGGGATTATTATTTGAACCTATCCGTTTTGGCACGCTTGAATTAGACAACAGAATTATTATTGCCCCCATGTGTCAATATTCGGCCAATGATAAAGGCGAGCTCAGCTATTGGCATGAGCAGCAATGGGCTAACTATGCCTTGTCGGGTGCCGGTTTATGTATTATTGAAGCCACGGCGGTACAGCCAGAAGGGCGGATCAGCTATGCCGATTTAGGCCTATGGAATGATTTGCAGCGTGCGCAGATGAAAGCCTTGCTGGCCAAAGTCAAAACTTTGTCACCAATGCCATTTGCGGTGCAGCTGGCACATGCCGGACGTAAGGCATCTACCGATAAACCGTGGCTGGGCAAGGACCAGTTTGCGCCGGATCATGCCCAGGGCTGGCAAACCGTATCGGCCAGTAATTTGCCGTTTAACCCGACCGATCATGCCCCTCATGCACTAAGTCTGAATGAAATTGAACAGGTGATTGCCGACTTTGCCAGTGCTGCGGTGCGTGCAGTGGATGCCGGCTTTGATTTAATTGAAATCCATGCTGCCCATGGCTATCTGCTGCATCAGTTTATGTCGCCGTTATCCAATGTCCGAGATGATGAATATGGAGGCAGTTTTGAAAACCGGATTCGTTTAACCCTGGAAGTGTTCCAGGCCATGAAACAAGTGGTGCCAGAAGGTTATCCGATTGGGGTGCGTCTGTCTGCTACCGACTGGATGGATGCGCAGGGCGGCTGGAATATCCAGTCTACGGTTGGGGTGGCCAAAGCGCTGGAACAGTTGGGCGCAGCCTATATTCATGTGTCCAGTGCCGGTCTGCATGCCCAGCAGAGTATCGAGATCGGGCCAAGCTATCAGGTGCCTTTTGCCCATGCCATTAAACAGGCGGTGCATCGTATTCCGGTGATTTCTGTGGGCCTGATTACCGAAGCGGTGCAGGCTGAAGAAATTCTGCAAAATCAGTATGCAGATGCCATTGGACTGGCACGAGCGATGCTTTATGATCCACGTTGGCCGTGGCATGCCGCTGCTGAACTGGGCGGGCAGATTGCCATCGCGCCGCAATACTTGCGCTGTCAGCCGCATGGTTTAAAAGATTTATTCCATCCATTTCCTGTTCAGGAATAAGCAACAGCAGCATCAGGGATGATGCATTTTAGATCTCGTTCTAGAGAAGGAAGGCACTTTTGTTGCTGAATATTTTACTGCCCTTGGTGGCAGTACTGGCGCTGGGCTATAGCAGCGTACGTACCAATTTTCTGGCGGCCACGCATATTCAGGCGCTGAGCCAGTTTGTGATGAAGGTTTCACTGCCAGCCTTTTTACTGTTTGCCCTGGCCAGTAAAGACCTGGCCGAAATCTGGCATCCCGGTTATTTTATTGGTTATGGGCTGGGCTCGCTGATCCTGTTTTTTCTGGCGCTAGCCATTTATAAAGCCTATTTCCGGCATAGCCTGACCCATGCCAGTGTACTGTCGATGGGCGCGTCGATGTCCAATACCGGTTTTATTGGCACGGCTATTTTAACCCTGCTGATTGGCAGTCATTCCGCCATTTATCTGTCATTAACTCTAATTATTGAAAACCTGATTATTGTGGCGATGGTGCTGTTTCTGGCCGAAGCCGGTTCGCAAAAGCAAGACCATCATCTTTCGGCGTTATATCTGAAAACCTTAAAAAGTCTGCTAAAAAATCCGGTGATTCTGTCGATTATTGCCGGGATGGCCTGTGTCTTGCTTAATTTAAAACTGCCGGACAGCATCAATCAGATTCTGGAGATGCTCGGCAAAACTGCATCGCCGTTGGCTTTATTTGTGATTGGCGGCAGTCTGGTCGGAATGCGGCTGCACTCGGTTAATCTGCAAAGTGTGCTGCTGGTCGGGATGAAAGTCCTGCTGATGCCGCTGGTTATTTTCACCTTGTTGTGGAGTTTGCCCAATGTCAGCTCAGAAATGCTGTTTGTTGGTACGTTGCTGGCGGCATTGCCGATGCCTGTGGCCTTTGGGATTTTTGGCCAGAATTATGGCCTGAATGAACAGGCACTCCAGCCTTTAATTATGAGTACGGTCCTGGGTTTAATCGGAGTGGCTTTCTGGTTAAGTCAGTCATCGCATTTTCTTTAAATCTTTATGTATCCCAAATAAAAAAGCCCGGTCATCGGGCTTTTTTCGGTCAGCCGCATTAGCTTTTCTTGGCTGCTGCTTTTGGTGGATTCTTGGCTTGATCGGCGATCATCTTGTCCACCACAGCCAGCGATTCTTTGGCTTGCGGGACATTTTCCTTGGCCAGGGCAGAGAAAATCTTTTTCGCTTCCGGCAGGTTTTGCGGCACGATGTTGCCATTGGTAAACATATTGCCAACCGCCATCAGTGCTGGAATATAGCCTTTTTGTGCTAAATCCTGAATGCTTTTTAAGCCCTGCTGAATGGGTGCTTCATTTTTGTTTTTAAAGCCCAGGCTAATGTCATATAAGGCTTTGGCATGAATGGCCTGATTGTTGCCTTTTTTAATGAGGGGTTCCAGTAATTGCAGGCCTTTTTTATCTGAATCGGCTTTGTTTTCAGAGAAATACACCACCGCTAAATCAATGGTGGCATCATGAAAGCCTTGTGATGAAGCTTTTTGCAAATACTGTTTGGCTTTATTGGTATCCTGTTTTAGACCCAAAGTGCCGGTCAGATGGTTTTTACCGAGTACATAATTCGCCACCGGATAGCCTTTTTTCGCGGCCTGCTCATATAGCTCGATGGCTTTCTTTTCATTTTTGGCCGTACCTTGGCCGGTTTGGGTCAAATAACCCAGATTATAAATCGCTTGCGGATTACCGGTTTTGGCCAGTTTGTCTAATTCCTGATAGGCTCCGCTCAGGTTGTTGGCTTTGACCATGGCTTCAATTTTGGCGAAAGCCGGATCGGTCGGAATACTGTTATTGCTGTTGGCGAGGGTAAATTGTGTCGAAAGGGCAACCAGACTTGCCAAAATCAGTTTTTTCATCGTTGTATAAAACCTTGTATCAATGACCACATAATTCCATTTATGTGTGGGGAATAAATTGTCACTCATCATCATAAGATGAAATCAAAGAATGTAAATATAGATGTATCGGAATCCGGTAATTTTTTCAAACCACGTAGGAACAATAATAAAAAAATCCTGAATTTAAGGATTGCTTCAATTTGTAAATCAGTCTCGTTTTTTTTGACGGATAAAAAAACAACCCAAGTTACACGTGTCACTTGGGCTGTTTTTCATAGATCTGCTAGTGACACGCTTAATTTTGCGGCCGCGCCACATCACCGCTTAAAGCTTCAGGTAAATCCAGAACCGTTACATCCATCTCGGCTAAGGCATCCGGTTTTGCTACCACCAAAGCTTGATAACCGCTATCAATAGCCAGGCTATTCACTACTTCTACATCATTGTTCAGTTTGCTGGCGATAGCTGGAGCATCGCCTGTACCTTGAATCAGATGCAGCCAGTGTTTTGGCTTGGCTTTAAACCATAAACGGGCAATCACTTCCTGACCCAAATAACAGCCTTTGTCATAATGAATGCCTTCACGCTGATGCAGGCGCAGTTCCTGTGGCTGGAACAGTTCCGCGGTGCTGGCCTGAATCCAGGCCTGACCACTTTCAAGCGCCTTTAATTGCCATGCTTGAATATCCTGTTCAGTACTTGTGAACTGGGTGCTTAAACCGTTTACGACCGGATAAACCTGACCGGCTTCTTCCAGTTTCATTTTCGAGAAAGCACCAAACTTTTTAATGTGTTTGGCAAAGTCTTCAGCTTGATCGGCCGTTACTACAATTTCAAACTGTTCAGCATTCTGTTTGGTCAGCCATAAACCAAACAGAATACGGCCTTTCAGGCTACAAATTGCAGTATAACGGGTTTCGGTTTGCGGCAGTTTTTCGACATCTACCGTGACTTGACCTTGTAAGAATTTTTGCGCATCTACACCGTTTAAAGTGAATGCAGAGAAAGTCAGATTACTCATGTTCTAATCTCGAAACCGTATCTAATACTAAAGAATGAGGTTAATTTTGCGCTATTTTTCAAAAAAAATCATATTTCTGGCCAGAATTTTCTATTAGATGTAACCAAATTTTTCAAAAATGTATTATTTTTAACTTAAGTTTATGAAATATATGAAATTTGGGAAATAGGCTTCGGGCAGCGTACAATGCCAAGCAGCATGAATGTTAAACAACAAAACTTTGAAAGAAGAAGTCAGAACAAGGCAGGTACGCTATGAATAACAACTACCGTAAACCGCTGCAAGGCACCCCGCTAGAATATTATGATGTGCGACAAGCCGTTGAAGATATTCAGCCAGGCGCATATGCCAAACTTCCTTATACCTCCAAAGTGCTGGCCGAGCAGTTGGTGCGTCGTTGTGATCCAGCCATTTTAGAGCAGTCCTTACGCCAGCTGATTGAACGCAAGCAGGAGCATGATTTTCCATGGTATCCAGCACGTGTAGTCTGTCATGATATTTTGGGGCAAACGGCACTGGTCGATCTTGCCGGTCTGCGTGATGCCATTGCCGATCAGGGCGGTGATCCATCCAAAGTCAATCCGGTGGTGCCAACCCAGCTGATTGTCGATCACTCACTGGCGGTGGAATACGGTGGATTTGATCCGGATGCATTTGAGAAAAACCGTGCAGTCGAAGACCGTCGTAATGAAGACCGTTTCCATTTTATTGAATGGACCAAAACAGCCTTTAAAAATGTCGATGTAATTCCGGCAGGCAACGGCATCATGCATCAAATTAACCTGGAAAAAATGTCACCGGTAATTCAAAACCGTGATGGCGTAGCATTCCCGGATACCTGCGTGGGTACAGACTCGCATACCCCGCATACCGATGCGCTAGGCGTGATTTCAGTCGGTGTGGGTGGTCTTGAAGCTGAAAATGTGATGCTGGGTCGTGCATCTTGGATGCGTCTGCCGGACATTATTGGGGTAGAATTGGTTGGTCAGCGTCAGCCGGGCATTACTGCGACGGACATCGTCTTGGCGTTAACTGAATTCCTGCGTAAAGAGCGTGTGGTCGGTGCCTATTTAGAGTTCTTTGGTGAAGGTGCGGACAGCATGTCAGTGGGTGATCGTGCCACCATCTCCAATATGACCCCTGAATATGGTGCAACCGCTGCGATGTTCTATATTGATCAGAACACCATCGACTATTTAACCCTGACCGGTCGTGAGCCTGAACAAGTCAAACTGGTTGAAACCTATGCCAAAGAAATTGGGCTTTGGGCATCTGACATGACACAGGCGGAATATCCACGTGTGCTGCGTTTCGACTTATCAACGGTAACCCGTAATATTGCAGGGCCGTCGAACCCACATGCACGTGTATCCACAAGTGACTTAAAAGAAAAAGGCATTGCCGGTATTGTTGAACAGCGTACCGATGGTTTGATGCCAGATGGTGCCATCATCATTGCCGCGATTACCTCATGTACCAATACCTCAAACCCACGTAATACCGTTGCGGCAGGTTTGCTGGCACGTAAAGCCAATGAGCTCGGTCTTGTGCGTAAACCTTGGGTGAAATCGTCATTTGCACCGGGGTCTAAAGCAGCTGCGCTGTATTTGGAAGAAGCGGGTGTACTGAAAGACTTAGAAAAACTCGGTTTTGGCATCGTCGCTTATGCATGTACGACTTGTAACGGGATGTCAGGCGCGCTTGATCCAAAGATTCAGCAAGAAATTATTGACCGTGACCTGTATGCGACTGCGGTGCTGTCGGGCAACCGTAACTTCGATGGTCGTATCCATCCGTATGCAAAACAGGCTTTCCTGGCATCTCCACCACTCGTGGTTGCCTATGCAATTGCCGGTACCATCCGTTTTGACATCGAAAAAGATGCGTTGGGCACCGACCAGAACGGTAATCCAATTTATCTGAAAGACATTTGGCCGTCGGATGAAGAAATTGATGCATTAGTGAAAACCTCGGTGAAGCCTGAGCAGTTCCAGAAAGTCTATATTCCAATGTTTGACTTGGGCGAAGTGGAGCAGGCGGCAAGTCCGCTATATGACTGGCGTCCGCAAAGTACTTATATTCGCCGTCCACCATATTGGGAAGGCGCGCTGGCTGCACCGCGTACATTAGCCAATATGCGTCCGCTGGCAATTTTGGGCGATAACATTACCACTGACCATTTATCACCATCGAATGCAATTATTCTGGATTCGGCGGCAGGTGAATATCTGGCGAAAATGGGCTTGCCTGAGGAAGATTTTAACTCCTATGCCACCCACCGCGGTGATCACTTGACGGCACAACGTGCAACGCTGGCCAACCCGAAATTGTTTAATGAAATGGTGGTACGTTCTGACGGTACCATTAAGCAAGGTTCCAAAGCGCGTGTCGAGCCTGAAGGCGAAGTAATGCGGATGTGGGAAGCGATTGAAACCTACATGAATCGTAAACAGCCGCTGATTATTGTTGCCGGTAAAGACTACGGCCAAGGCTCAAGCCGTGACTGGGCGGCTAAAGGTGTACGCCTTGCTGGTGTTGAAGCGATTGTGGCAGAAGGTTTTGAGCGTATTCACCGAACTAACCTGGTTGGGATGGGTGTATTGCCGCTTGAGTTTAAGCCGGGCACAGACCGTAAAACTCTAGGTTTGGATGGTACTGAGCTTTATAGCGTGATTGGTAATATTGCACCTCGTTCGACTTTAACACTTGTGATTGAGCGTTCCACGGCTGATGGTAAAAACCAGATTCTGGAAGTGCCAGTAACCTGCCGTTTAGATACCGAAGAAGAAGTGTCAGTTTATGAAGCGGGTGGGGTGTTACAGCGATTTGCGCAGGACTTCTTGGAAGGGAATGTGGCTTAATTATTAAATGAATCCTCCCCAACCCTCCTTTAAGAAAGGAGGGAGTTTCTCTTTTTTTCTTATGCCATGTATGGCTTAGGGTTGGGGGAGATTAAAGTTATTGAAATTGCGTAAGAAATAAACTAATTTAATTTGTGTTAATTTTGCTCAATTGAGTCGGGGCATCTATGCCAGATAGATTAGAACTAACTAAAAATGTGCTTTTTTTTAAATGTGATTCGCCAAATACTGATCAAGAAATTGAAAAAATTTTAGAACTCGCTACAGAAAATAAGGAAAGTAATACAAATTTTGTGATTGATCAATTCAGGGCAAAAAATAGGACGAATAGAGGAGTTGATTACACGGTATCAATTAAGGTCTTTCCTACAGTTAGACCAGTATATTTCCTTGATGATGATACTTTTGAAGATCGTATATATGCTTATATATTAGTTATAGAAATTAATGATTATTTAGTGATTTTAAGTAAAAGTTGCTCAACATTTTTGGCGTATGTTAAAGAAAACTTTAAGCTAATAGAAGTAGCAGAACTCAGTAGATTGGTAGGAGATAATGCAGAGTTTCAAAAAATAGCTTTACGCAACATGACAGTTTCTGAAAAAGCAGTAAGAAATAGATCCTATGAAGGAAATGATATTAGGTCATCTTTCTCATCACATTCTGCGGGACGATCTATTCCTTCACATTTAAAAATTAAGGAAAAAGGTCAAATAAAATCTATTTCATCGACTGGAAGAATAGTTGAATCATCGCCAAGACAATCCATTGAGGAGATAACTGATTGGGCGTATAGTCAAATCCAACTTATTAATACTTCAAAAGAAAATAATTTTCTTAAAAAATTTGCAAAAAAAGTTTCTCTTGGAGATGTTCTTTCTAAATGTAATCCAAGTGCATTATTGATTGATATTTCAGCCATTGAAGACAAAATTGAAGATGGAACAATTTTATTAAAATATGAGCTATTTAAAAAAGAAAAAATAAATGGAAAAATTAAGAAAACAAAAAAATATATAGAGCCTTCTATTAGAATCTATAAAAAATTGTTTGATCAATTAGGTAGGGTATATGAGCTTAATCAAAATCTAAGAGTAATAAATTTAGAATCAACATCATATGTAAATAAAAATAAGAGAACTTTATCTATTTCATCTAAATTACTTAGAAAATTTAAAGTTGAAGAGAATAGTAAGATAGAAAGCCTATTAAATTATATTAATAAACAAGGTTTATTTTGTCTTACTTTCGATGACCCTCGCTTTATGTATTGTATGGATAACTGTTTTGAGGATGTATCTGGAACATCTGAAATAGAATCTATTTTAGCTATGCTTCATCCCCAAAAGGATATAGAAAAAATTCAATCGGAAAAGGGTACATTCAAAGCTGGTCAAAAACATTTTAGTAAAGGCTCAATGTTCCACTTTGTTGAAAAATTACATTCAAAGGATGACTATATTTTTTGTGATGATTTAGGTGATGAATGGGCCGATCATTTAGTAATTAACAGTAAAGAATATAGTATTAGTTTTATACATGGCTTTGTTGCACAAACCTATCTGTAAAGGGTTTTTCAGCGATATAATTTTCAAATGAAGAAGCCTGCACACAAAATCTACCGCACAACCAATTGGCCCGCATATAACCGAGCACTCATGAGTCGCG
>NZ_VPBF01000037.1:0-30546 GCF_013418865.1 Acinetobacter sp. YH12117 | reverse complement strand
GAGATCCATGCACGTGTAGCAGTCCTTAACAGATTTACGGAATTAGGTCGCCCACTTACCCAAGTTACGCCTTAAATTTGGCTCAATTAGGGGCGCTTTGCATTTCAAATCTTTGTGCAACAAAGCCGGTTGACAGTAATATATTGGTTTCACTGTTATAAATCCCTGAAATACTTCTGATCCGACTTAAAATTAAATCAAAATTCACCAAATTGTCGGACTGGATTTCTACCAGTAAATCCCATTTGCCATTCGTTGTATGTAAGGTCTGAATAGCCGGATCGAGACGTAGCTCCTTGATGACGGCCTGTGCCTTGTTGCCTTCCACCATAATACTCATCCAGGCCTGAATAAGCTGCGGATTCAGGTTCGGTTTAATGCGTACCGTATAGCCGGTAATGATGCTAGTCGCTTCCATGTACTCGATTCGCTTTTGAACCGTGGCCCGGGAATTTCGGGTTTTCTGCGCAATTTCTGTAATTGAGATACGTGCATTTTCTCTTAACAATCCAAGTATTTTATTGTCCGTTTTATTTTTTTAAACGGATGAATAATTGGTTTTTAATTCTTGATTCTTAGTTATTATTGAATAATAAAAAAAATAATTGGATTTAAGGATAATATTCTAAGCACTATCTGCCTAAACTATTTCTGAATAAAATTCTTTATCCCAAGCTTATTAAAAATCAAAAGTGTATCTCTATTTTATAAGGCTATTCTCTTTAAACGATTTTCACTATAAAAAGAGAGAAGGCTAAACTTGCACTCAATGTTGAAGCAGAGTTTAGCCAGTTCATCTAGTTCAGATTAACGTACAGTTTTCCCCAACCGTGCCAGTAAAATCACTGGAATCAGTCCGACCAGAACAATCAATAAGGCTGCAATTGCGCCTTCTTCATAGGTACCACGTGAGGCTTCGGCATATAACTGCGTGGCCAGGGTTTCCATATTCAGCGGACGTAGCAACAATGTGGCCGGCAGCTCTTTCATACAGTCCACAAAAATCAGTAAGGCTGCTGAAATCAGTGCAGGACGTAATAAAGGCAAATGGATACGGGTCAGAATCCCGCTTTTGCTCTGGCCCAGATTACGTGCGGCATCATCAAAAACGCCATGAATCCGGTTATACCCCGATTCAATCCCGCCAATTGAAATGGCTAGAAAGCGTACCGCATAGGCGTAAATTAAGGTGAAACTGGTGCCTAAAAACAGCAGGCCGGTATCCAGACCAAGCTGGAATTCCAGAAAATCCGCTACGGCGTGATCAATCGCGCCCAAAGACAGCATCAGGCCAATGGCCAGTACGGTGCCCGGAATGGCATAGCCCAAACTGGCAACCCGGCTTAGCCAGCTGCTTCGGCTAAACCGTGCGGTACTCACAATCATAAAGCCAATTAGCATGGTCACAAAAGTGGCAATACTGGCTAAGGTAAGCGTATTGATTGAGGCTTGCAGCAGATATTCAGAGAAACCGGCATATTGTAAACGCTGATAAGATTCGACCAGTAAATGACTGATTGGAATCAGAAAACCAATAATCACCGGAATCAGCCCTAGGCCGAATAGCAGCCAGGCTTTGGCGCCGGTCACTGGCTGGGCGGGCATCAGCCGGCTACGCTGGGCCGAGTTCATATAGCGCTGTTTGCGTCGCCCCAGCCGTTCTACCAGTACCAGCAGGCTAATGATCAGCAACATAAAAATTGCAATCTGGGCGGCACTGGCCAGATCGGACTGGTTGGTCCAGGTCGAATAAATTGACAGGGTCAGGGTTTTAATGCCCAGAAATTCGGTGGCACCAATATCATTGATGGTTTCCATCAGGGCCAGACTGGCACCAACCGCAATGGCCGGGCGAGCCAGCGGAATCGCAACCCGGAAAAATACCTGTTCCGGTTTTAATCCCAGACTGCGCGCTACTTCAATCAGGCTGGCTGACTGCATCAGGAACATGGCACGGGTGCTTAAATAGACATAGGGATACAGCACAAAACTAAGCAGAAAAATCGCGCCCCAGAGCGAGCGGATATTCGGAAACCAGAGCTGCTGCATTTCTAGCTGAAGCCAGTCCCGCAGCAGGGTCTGCACAGGACCAATCGGATGCAAAATATCAATATAGCTATAGGCAATAATATAGGTCGGTACGGCCAAGGGCAGTAACAGTGCCCAGTCCAGAAAACCACGGCCACGGAATTGATAGGCCGTGACCAGCCAGGCACTGCCGGTACCAATCAGAATCGTCAGAATCCCGACACCAAACAGCAACAGGCCGGTTTCAATCAGGGTGGGAGGAATCACATATTGCAGCAGATGGTCCCAAATCTCGCTATTGCTCTGTAAGGCCGTCCAGAGCAAAGCCAGCACAGGCAGACAGGCCAGCAGGGTAAACAGGCCACTGAGTGAAAAAAGTGCAGTTACAGGAGATTTTTTCTGGGTCATCGGGGGATCAACAGGCTGGACATGGACACAAGACTGATAGCACGAGCAGCAGTCTGCCCGCGCTATCTGATGATTCAGGTTTAGTGATTAAACTGGACTTTATCAACCAGCAGATTGGCTGCCTTACGATGGCGAGCAATCTCACTTAAACGCAGTGAATCAATATCTAACTTGCCGAAACTGGCGATAATCGGATCAATCTTCACGCCTGGTTTGACGGGATATTCATAACCACTTTGTGCATACATGGCCTGAGCCTGATCTGAGGCCAGGAACTCCAGTAACTGTACCGCTTCTTTGCGATTTGGCGCATGTTTGGCTACAACTGCACCTGAAACATTGACATGGGTGCCGCCATTTTTAAAGCGCGGTAACACCACATTAATGGCATTGCCCCAGCGCTGCTGTTCAGCATTGCCATTGCGCATGGTGCCCACATAATAGGTATTGGCCACACCAATATCACAGATTTTACCCAGAATATCGCGCGCCACATCGCGGTCACCGCCACTGGCCGGACGTGCCAGATTGGCTTTAACTCCACGTAACCAGGTTTCTGCCGCTTTTTCACCATGATGGGCAATATAGGCGGCAATTAACGCGGTATTGTAGGGATGGCTGCCCGAACGGATACAGATTTTGCCTTTCCATTGCGGATTGGCCAGATCTTCATAATGAATGGCGTTCAGTGGGGTACGTTCTTTGGAGGCATAGACTGCACGGGCACGCATTGACAGGGCATACCAGTGACCATTGGCTGCACGTAAATTGGCCGGAATGGCATTATTTAATACTTTGGAATTCACGCGCTGGGTGAGATCTGCTTCGACCAGATCCACCAGATTGCCAAAATCGACGGTCAGCATCACATCGGCCGGTGAACGGCGTCCTTCAGCTTTCACTCGCTCCAGCAGGCCATCTTTAATAAACACGGTATTGACCTTAATGCCGCTGCTTTCGGTAAATTCTTTTAATAAGGGCTGAATCAGCACCGGTTCACGCGTGGTATACAGGTTTACCTGCGCGGCTTGCGCCAGACCGCTCAGCGCCAGCAGGCCGCTGGCCAGCAGTGGAATTTTGATTGTTACTTTCATCATTTTTCATTCCTTATTGTCAATTTAAAAAGTATTGGCCACTTCAGTCGTGGTGGTGGCTGCCGGCTGTGAATCTTGGACGAAGAAAAAACACTGCTGCAGATTGAGGCTCACATAGACCTGTTCCTGATAAGCGGTCTGTGCCGGGCTGACCTGCGCCAGAATAATAGTCTCGGGGTCCAGTTGCAGGCGTAGCTGTTCGGCATGCCCCATAAAGCTGGAGGACAGCACGGTCGCCGGGATTGCACCGGTAGTCGGCTGGCTAAACACCTGCACCTGATGTGGACGGAAACAGCAGCGGATTGGCTCTTGGTGATGCGCCAGCGCTTCACTGATGGGATGTGCGCCAAAACAGGTCTGTAATTGCTGCGCGACACGCTGCGCCGGAATTTCATTCAGGGCAGAAAAATAACGGGCGGCAAATAAGGTGGCTGGCTGCCGGTACAGGGCTTTAGGCGTACCGATCTGAATAATTTCACCCTGATGCATCAGGATAATCTGATCGGCAATTTGCAGCGCCTCTTCCGGATCATGGGTAACAATAACTGTGGTGGTGCCGGTCTGCTTCAGAATTTCGATGGTATTTTGCCGGATCTGGTCACGCAGGCGATGATCGAGATTGGAAAAAGGTTCATCCATCAAGAGCACCTGCGGTTTAGGTGCCAGGGCACGGGCCAGGGCCACGCGCTGCTGCTCGCCACCAGACAGGGTATAGGGATAACTGTGCAGATGATGCTGCATCGAAACATGCTGTAGCGCCTGTTCGGCCACCGCCTGACGCTGTGCTTTGGGCAGTTTTTTCAGGCCAAACATGACATTGTCCAGTACGCTTAAATGCGGAAACAGGGCATAGTCCTGAAACACCAGGCCAATATTGCGCGCTTCGGCTGGAATCTGTTGCTGTTCATTCCACAGGATTTGCTGTTCAAGCTGGATTGAGCCACTGCTTGGGGTTTCTAATCCGGCAATCAGACGAAGCATGGTGGTTTTGCCACAGCCAGAATGGCCCAGCAGGCAGATAATTTGTCCGCGCTGTGCAGACCAGCTGGCCTGATGCACCGCAAAACGCGAGCCGAATTGTTTGCTCAGTTGCCGAATGGTCAAGACATTGGCCTGAGCTGCAGTATAAGCATTCATGGTCAATTCACAGGATGATTTTTATGCAGTTATCATAACTGAGAATTTTTCTCATGTAGAGTGTTTTTACCAATGAGAATGTAAATAGTTTCAGTTTTGAGAGTTTTATTGGGTTACAGGCGATCGGCCGATTTTATTCAGTTTATTTTCATAAATGGTATTTGAGTTGCTGCAAAGGGTGCAGCTTAAACAGACTGTTCACACTCAGGTAAAAGTCAATCAAGGCCGGCTTTAAGACATAAAAATAGCCGCTCAATGGAGCGGCTATTGGGCCAAAATCATCATGGCCCTTGGGAGAGAAAAATGGCTTATTTGCCCGGTAAGTCAAACCAGATCATCTGGCTTTCTTCGGTTGCCTGAATATCCGCATGTTCCGCGAATAACAGTGCATCACCAGCTTTAACCGTATGTTCACCAATCTGCACTTCACCACGAATCACATGCACATAGTTGAGCTGCTGGGTCGCCTGTACGTTTAGGCTTTGGCCGGCTTCAAGTACCGCGGTTTTCACTTCAGCCTGCTGGCGAATATGCATGGGTGCCTGTTCGGTTGGGCCAACAATCAGGTGCCATTGGTTCGGCTGTTCACGTGGGTCGAGTTTAATTTGCTGATAATTTGGCTCTGCATCACGCACATTTGGATGAATCCAGATTTGCAGCATATGCACTGGTACATCGCCCTGGTTGATTTCACTGTGCTGAACCCCGGTTCCGGCGCTCATCAGCTGCCATTCACCCGCACTGATATGCCGTTCATTGCCCATGCTGTCTTTATGTGAAATGGTGCCATCCAGTACACAGGTTAAAATTTCCATGTTGTCATGCGGATGGGTACCAAAACCATTGTGGGCAGCAATCCGGTCATCATTAATCACACGAAGCACACTCACACCCATGTATTTCGGGTTGTACCAGCTGCCAAATGAAAAGCTGTGTTTGGTGTCTAACCAGCCGGCTTTAACATGACCACGTTCTTCACTACGATGTAAGTAGGCGTTCATCAGATAATCCTCTAATTCTTTTTGAGCTTGAGGCTATCTTAGTGTTTTACCTGGTGCCTGTTCTAGGCATGGAATGCAACATATCGTTCCAGATTCGCAACGTCATAGATTCAAACCTCCGTAATCAAAAAAGCCTGCATCGGCAGGCTTTTTATGGGGTATAAGCAGATTATTCGAGGAATTTAACCGTAACCCCTGAACGGACTTTACGGCCCAGGTCGTTGGCATCCCAGTTGGTCAGACGGATACAGCCATGCGAATAGGATTTAGAAATCATCGACGGGTTTGGCGTACCGTGAATACCAAAGGATTTTTTGCTCAGACCAATCCAGATATTCCCCACTGGACCGTTTGGACCTGGTGGTAAGGACAGTGGCTTCATGTTTTTGCCCTGGATAAAGTTACTTGGCGAGTAGCTGTACCACGGGTTTGGTGCCACACCAGTCACTTTATAAGTCCCGGTTGGTGAAGGGGTGTTGGTATTCCCAATACTGGCCGGGAATGATGCGATCATCTGGTTGCGGCTGTTAAATAGATACAGCTGCTTAGCGCCTTTGTGCGCCACAATCAGGTGGATATCTTCCGGCAGGTCATTACGTACATTGGCCACAATCAGTTTCTGACCGGCTTTGTTAAAGTTGGCATTTGGATTGAGCTTTTTCAGGAAGTTCTCATCCATATGGAACTTTTCACCCAGCATTTCAGTGACGCTGGTGTAGTGCAGGCCTTTCATTTTGGCTTGCAGTGCATAGTCGCCCGGAATTGATTTGACATACGGACCTTTCAGGTCATCTTCAGTAATGGTGTATTCCACAAAAGCCGGTTTTGAACCCTGACGGGCAATTAAAGCATCCCAGGTTTCCTGCGTCAGCACACCGGTCGGTTTAATCCCGTTCATCTGCTGGAAAGAGGCAATCGCTTTCAGGGTATTTTTACCGCTGGTTCCATCAATCGCACCCGGAGAAGCATGAGCATTATTGAGCATCACATGCGCGCGCGCATAGACCGGGAACTGGCCTTTGCCAATATTTTCATACCAGCTGGCATTGTTCAGGCCATCTAAAGTCCAGGAGGCTTTGGCTGGCGCTGTGCTGGCTGAAGTCGTTGCAGGCGCAGCAGTTGTCGGTGCGCTGCCGATATCAGCCTGGGTATCTTCGGCATTTTGCAGGTCTTCTAGGGTCGCTGAAGCCTTGTTCAAATCTTGTTCTTCTTGTTGCGTAATTTGCGTTTCAACTTCTGAAGGTACGACTGCCGCTGATGCGTCTGTTGCAAGCGGATCAATCGGATCTTCAACCGCTGTATCGCTAATCAATTGAGGATTCAACGGCTGTTCAGCAGTGGTTGCAGCCAGGGCTGTACCAGCAAACATGCAACTTAAACTCATTGCGAGTACTGTGCGAACGAACATGTAAGTCAACCTTAAGAATTATTCATTTACATTTTAAAAACTACACAAGTATTACAGAAAAAATGAGGAGATGCAGTATCTGTTTTGTGTAAATATCACTTTTATCTTTTACAGTCCGGCATTTTTAAAGGACTAAAGAAGTTATTAAAATTTCTGCCTTTTTGATATGATGGATGCAAGATTCAGTCGAAGTTAGGAAAGTAAATGACGGCCTTAAAAAATGATCGTTTTCTACGTGCCTTGTTGCGTGAACCCGTAGATACCACGCCGGTATGGATGATGCGTCAAGCAGGACGTTATCTGCCTGAGTATCGTGAAACCCGTGCCAAGGCCGGAGATTTTCTTTCCTTGTGCAAAAATACCGAATTTGCCTGTGAAGTGACCTTACAGCCTTTGCGCCGTTATGAGCTGGATGCAGCCATTCTATTCTCCGATATTTTAACTGTACCGGATGCTTTGGGCTTAGGTTTGTACTTTGAGGCTGGTGAAGGTCCGAAGTTTCATAAAACCGTGCGTACCGAGCAGGATGTCGCCAATCTGCCGAATTTTAATGCCAAGTCAGATCTGGACTATGTCATGAATGCGGTATCGACCATTCGTTCAGCTCTGGGCGGACAGGTGCCGTTAATTGGTTTTTCCGGCAGTCCGTGGACGCTGGCGACTTATATGGTTGAAGGTGGTTCAAGCAAGGATTTCCGCTTTACCAAGCAGATGATGTATGCCCAGCCGGAAGTGCTGCATGCTTTGCTCGACCGTCTGGCAGTCGCTGTGATTGACTATTTGAATGCGCAAATTGATGCTGGTGCACAAGCGGTGCAGATTTTTGACAGCTGGGGCGGGGCACTGGCGCATCGTGAATATATCGAGTTCTCGCTGAACTATATGCAAAAAATTGTAGCGGGTCTGCAACGCGAAAAAGATGGCCGTAAAATTCCGGTCATTCTATTTACCAAAGGCGGCGGTCAATGGCTGGAGCCAATGGTGGCCACCGGTGCCGATGCCTTTGGTCTGGACTGGACCACGCCATTAAATGTGGCGCGCCAAACCGTGAATGGCCGTGCTGCCTTACAGGGCAACCTCGATCCAGCCACGTTATATGGAAGCCCGGACTCAATCGCCAAGGCGACTAAAGCCATGCTGGATGATGCCTATGCCCATGGTGAAAAAACCGGCTATATTGCCAACCTGGGACATGGTATTACCCAATGGGTTGATCCGGCCAATCCGAAAGTCTTTATTGATACGGTACATGAATACAGTGCCAAGTACCTTTAAGAAGATGCAACAATATTAGGATTCAGCCTTGATCACAATTTTAAAATCAGGTTTTGAATTCACTTATAAGGCAGCTTCGGCTGCCTTATTTGGAATTTTATTGCTGATTGCTTTTGCTTTTACCGCCAGTCTGGGTAGCCAGGACTATTACGGTTTTTTCCGTTATGACTATTTGCTGTTTTATGCGGTCCTCATTCAGATTTTACTGCTGTATCTCAAGCTGGAATCCTGGGCCGAGGCCAAAGTCATTGCGCTGTTTCATCTGCTGGCGATGATTATGGAAATTTTTCTGACCCATCCGGCGATTGCGTCCTGGCAGTATCCGCAGCCGGCCGTATTTAAAATTATGACCGTGCCGCTGTTTGCCGGGTTTATGTATTCGGCTGTCGGCAGTTTCTTTGCCCGGTCCTTGCGTTTGTATCGGGTATCTTTTACTCGCTTGCCGGGTTTTGCCAATATGCTGAGTCTGGCGGTGCTGTCTTATATTAATTTTATGAGCAAGTTTTTTGTGCCGGATATCCGCTATGTGCTGTTTGCCTGGAGCGTACTGATATTCTGGAAAACCCGTATCCAGTTTGAATTGCAGCATCACCGGATGCAGCTGCCGATGTTACCGGTCTTGTTGTTACTGGCCTTTATTATCTGGATTGCAGAAAATATCAGCACCTTTTACCAGATCTGGCTGTATCCAAGTCAGGTCGACAGCTGGCATATGGTTGGCTGGGGCAAGTTGGGGTCCTGGTATCTGCTGTTATTGCTGAGTCTGGTGCTGGTCTTGAAAATTCTGGGTGATCGTCAGCCAAATGGCATCTGGCAACTGAAACCTGCGCACTTAAAGGATACAGAAAAATAATTTTTCCACTTTGGTATAAAGTGTTTTGTGTTCGCTGGCGGATGCGTTATCTTTAAACAGTGTAATAAAAATTACACATTGTGAAACAATAACAAACTCAGATAATAAATTCTGGAGACTTTTATGTTAAAAAAATTAGCTTTGGCAGCAGTATTGGCAGCAGGTTCAACGGCAGCATTTGCAGACGCTGATGCCGGCTGTGGTATTGGTTCTCAAGTTTGGGCAGGTCAGTCTGGTAAAGTGCCTAAAATTTTAGCTGCTACAACCAATGGTATTTTTGCAAACCAGTTGTTCGGTATTACCTTCGGTACTTTAGGCTGTAGCGGTACTGGTACTGTAACTGCGCAAGTGGTGACATTTACCAATGAAAATGCCGAAACGCTGGCGCGTGATATGGCTGTAGGCGAGGGTGAAAGCCTGAACGTACTGGCTGAATTACTGAGCATTAAAGCAGAAGACAAAGCACGTTTCTTTGCAGTGACCAAACAAAACTTCTCTGAAATTTATTCAGCTGACAACCAGACTTCTGTTGAAGTGCTGGCTTCTTTACAGTCAGTGATGGCACAAGACGACATCTTAAAAGCCTACGTCTAATTAAGCATCCCATAAAACCCTGTCTTCTGGCAGGGTTTTTCTCTATATAAGAACCAAATAAGAATTGATCTGCTGAATGAAACCTCTTGCTTTTGTATGTGCTGCTTTGTTATCTCCTGTGGCGTATGCCGCGACGTCTTCTCCTGAATCTTCAACGCCGGCACAGTTGTATATCCAGCGTGCTGAACAGCAGCAACTGGCACAGCAAAATACCTGGCAACGCTTAATGTATGCCAATACTTCCGGGCAGAGTACTGTCAGCTATGCCGGCTATTTTTTAACAGAGGCCAAAACACCCGATTTAAATCAGGAATTACAGGCGCATATTGCAGCGCTGTTTCAGCAGGCCGAGCCAAATCAATCGGTACAATGCCGTTTTCCGGCACGTAGCCGCTGGCTGGTGCAACAACTGAATATTCCACAGACGGAACTGGCTGCCGTGGCCTGTCCGGAACTGGATGAATGGATTGGCCAGATTCGTCCATACAAAACCACTTTAATTTATGCCACCGATTTTATGGGCAATCCCAGCTCCATGTTCGGGCATACCTTGCTGCGACTGGACCCGAAAGATCAGCAGGAACTGAACCTGATTTCCTATGCGGTGAATTATGCGGCCACAGTGCCGGGTGAGCAAAGCTGGTCCTATGCCTGGAAAGGTCTGACCGGACAGTATCCGGGTGAATATTCCCTCATGCCGTATTACCGCAAGGTTAAGGAATATGGTGATCTGGAAAGCCGCGATTTATGGGAATACGAGCTGGATTTAAGCCCGGATGAAACCCGTTTTCTGGTGGAACATATCTGGGAAATGAAGCACGTCAGCTTTCCCTATTATTTTTTCAGTGATAACTGTGCCTATCGTTTATTGGGCCTGATTGATCTGGTCCGTCCAGAGCTGAATTTACAGCAACAGTTTAAAGTGGCGTCGATTCCGGTTGAAACCATCAAGGCGCTGGCAGATTCAGATCTGGTCAAAGACACCGTGTATCGCCCGGCGCTGGAAACCCAATTACTGGCTCAAGCCCGCCAGCATGGTACAGACCTAGCGCAAGCGGCACATCAGCTGGCTTTTGCCGAATCTACCGATTTAAATACGTTATTGCAGCCTTATACCGCATTAGAGCAGGCCAAAATACTGGAAATGGCCTACGATGATCTGTACCTGCAGTTTTTAGCCCGCAAGGTCGAAACCGGTTTTGCCCAGCCACGTTTACGCCAATTACTCAGCCTGCGAAGCCAGCTTCAGGTCGACAAGCAGCGCCGCGCGCCGGACGTCCCAAACGTTGATCCAAGCCAGGGCCATCATGCGCGTAATCTGACGTTAAGCACTGGTGAAGTGCAGGGACAATCCTTTATCGAACTGGGCCATCGGCAAGCCTATCATGATCTGCTCGATCCGCAAGGTGGTTTTCGTACCGGGACTCAATTGCTATTTTTACAGGGTGCGCTGCAATATCGGGATGAAACCCTAAAACTGAGTCAGCTCGACGTGCTGGCGGTGAACTCCTATAACCCGATTACGCCGTTTAAAACACCATTGTCCTGGGGTTTTAATCTGGGCTGGACCCAGGAAGCGCTCGATCAGCATGGTCAGTTCAGCACTCAGGAACAGCATGGTGTAGCCAATTTACAGGTCCAGATGGGCTATAGCTGGGCCAGTGCCGACCGTGAGCATATTTGCTATGCCCAGCTACAAAACCATCTACAGGCCGGTAAAGCACTGGGTCGTGGCTGGCGCGTGGGTGTCGGACCCACCTTGGGCTGCCAGAATATCTGGAGTCCGCAGCTGAATAGTGTGCTGCAAGTGGAATTGCCATACTGGGAAGATGCCCAGCAATGGAATTTGAGACTGCACAGCCAGCTGCAATATGTGCTGAATCCGCAGCATGCGATTCGTCTGGGCTGGGAATATCAGCAGCAGAATCAACAGGACTGGCATCAGACCAGTCTTGGTTATGCCTGGTTCTTTTAAGCTGAAGTCGTGAAGTCAGGCTTGAAAATCCAGATTGTTATTAAGTGAATATTCATTTAATTCACAAAAGAATTGTCTTATGTGACAGCTGCGTTAAAATCTGCGCTGTAATTCATCTGTGTGAGGCGGTTGTATGAACCAAGAGCGTATAGAGGAACTTGCAGCGCAGTGGCAGGCGATTTGCGGGCAATTTTCTGAAACCGATTTAAGCTATAGCTTCGAGTTCATTCAACAGCATGTCACGGTGCTGGTGGCCGAATTTTATCGACAGATGATGCAGGAGCAGGAAGCCTCCTATTTCCTGTCCGATGAACTGGTACGTAGCCGCCTGAAAAATGCTCTGCAGCAATGGCTGCTGGACAGTTTTGCGGTTCCGTTCAAGCAGGATTTTAAAGTCATTGTCACCAAGCAGCTGAAAGTCGGGGAAGTGCATGCGCGTATTGGCGTTCCTTCTTGGCTGATTATTCGCGGCATCCGCGAAATCCAGCGCAAAAGTTTTGCCTTTTTTCTGCAAACCCCGCAGGCCGATGTACTGGCTGCTGCCGATTATATGACTCAGGTGCTGAGCCTGGCCGCAGAAATCATGTGCCGCACTTATGAGGCCAAGGTAGAAATTCATAATGATATGAAACACACCTACCGTCTGTTTTCTGCCATGCAGGATGTGGCCGTGCAAAAAGACCGCCAGCGCGGTTGTCTGCTGGACTGGGAAAATGAGCTGATGTTTAAGGCCTTTTCTGATCAGTCACAGCTGTTTCATCCGCCACTTTCCAAATCTGAATTTGGCCTGTGGTTCATCCATAAAGCAGCCTATGCTTTTGCCAGCGCCGAGCAGGTGGAGTTTATTATCCAGCGGATTTATCAGGTGGATCAGTTGAACCAGCAGCTGCTGGACACTTCCGATCAGCAGCAGATGCTGTTACTGATTCAGCAGATTCGCTGTAAAAACCGCGAAATCCAGCATCTGGTCGATCAGCTGTTTCAGGTGGCGGAATATATCGGCACGGGCAATGATTCGCTGACCCAGCTGTTAAACCGGCGTTATTTAAATACCATCCTGATTCGTGAAATCCAGTTCTCGCGCAAAAACCGCTCACCTTTAAGTCTACTGGCGATTGATGCCGATTTCTTTAAAGAGATTAATGACCGCTATGGCCATGCCGCCGGTGATCTGGCCTTGCAGTTTATGGCCGAAGTGCTGCTGGAATCGAGCAAGGGTAGTGATTATGCTTTCCGGGTTGGTGGGGAAGAGTTTTTATTGCTGCTGGTCGATAGTGACTGGAACCGGGCCCAGATGATTGCCGAAACCATCCGTCGCCGGGTTGAAGATACCCCAATCCGTTCTGCTGAAGGTGAGAGTTTTAAATTTACCGTGAGTATTGGCGCAGTGCAGTATGATGGCCATCCGGATTATCAGCGTTTTCTGGATGCCGCAGATGCAGCCTTATATAGCGCCAAAAATGCCGGACGTAATCAGGTCTATCTGGCCAAATAAGCCTTTTAAGTCTCATCCCGGCATGAAAAAACGCCCAAAACTGTCGGGCGTTTTTTATATCAAAGCAGCAAGATAAAACCAGCCAAAACATCAAAAAGCTCAAGCGGTATTTTAGGCCTCAACCACCACATAATATTTTTTCACTGCTGCAACCACTTCAAAGGTACCGACAAAACCCGGTGGAATAATTCCGGCCTGACCGGCGGTAACTTCAATATATTGTCCGTGCTGGTCATGAATACGCACCACGCCTTCAATCACATTAAAGAATTCCTGTTTATTGTCAGCAAAGACAATATTCCAGGCGCCGACTTCGCACTGCCAGATGCCACAGCTCATATTGGGATGTTCATAGGCACTATAGGTATCACGTTTGGGATTGCCTTTGACCAAACGATCCGGACGCGGGAAGTCGACACTGCATTCACTTTGGGTCAGGCCCTGACCGGCTAAATAAATTGAAGACATTTGCATTCCTTAAAATAATAGGGAAACCAGCGGTAGTATAAGAAACAGGACATAAAAAAGCCCCAACAGATGTCGAGGCTCCAGCATTATTTAGGTTTAGTAACTTTCAGGTACGGCACTTAAAAATTCACGGCGTGCATCTTTATCAGTTTTAAAGTCACCAATAAATGACACGGTACGTGTGGTCGATTCCTGCTTGCCAACACCACGCATCATCATGCACATGTGTGCAGAGTCAATCACCACCGCAACACCGCGGGCTTTGGTCACTTCAGCCACGGCTTCTGCAATCTGCTGGGTCAGGTTTTCCTGAATCTGTAAACGGCGCGCAAACATTTCAGTAATACGGGCAAATTTAGACAGTCCCAAAACATTGCCTTCCGGTAAATAGGCAATATGCACACGGCCATAAAATGGCAGCAGGTGATGCTCGCATAGCGAATAGAATTCGATATTTTTGACCAGCACCATTTCACGGTTATCAGACGGGAACACGGCGTTGTTGGTCACTTCAGCCAACGTCTGGCTATAACCCGAGGTTAAATACGAAAATGCTTTAGCAGCACGCATAGGCGTATCTTTGAGACCAGGGCGATTTAAATCTTCACCAACGGCAGTAAGAATGTTTGCGTAGGATTGCTGCATAGACATAAGACGTGTTCACTTACACTGATATTGAACAAGGACGGCATTGTAGCAGAAAACCGCAACAATGCCTGCTTTTGAGGAAAAATCCGCTTATTGTTTAAACTTTGGATTCTTTTCTGCACGTTTTAGCAGAACCAGCACCGCACCGGTGCCGCCCTGTTTTTCCGGTGCACTGACAAAGGCCAGAACATCACGATGCTGACGTAACCAGCCATTGACATAGGTTTTTAAAATGGCTTCCGGGCCTTTACCATGCACAATTTTAATCACGTTCTGGTTTTCATCTTTGGCCATCTGGATAATTTGCAGCACCGCCACCCGGGCTTCTTCCACGGTACAGCCATGCAGGTCGACCGCTTCAAACCAGCGCAAATTGCCGGCTTTTAAATCTTCAAACACCTTATGCTGCAAGGTGGCAATGCGGTAGCTTAAACTGGCCTGACTGCCCACCGGATTAAGCATGGCTTGCGTGTCCGACAAAATGGTCTCATCAGTTTGCATGGGGCCTTCGGCGGCTGCGCGTTTAGCCAGCGTCTGGGCATCCAGCTTTTTCTTGGCCGGTTGGGCCACTGGCGCGATATTGCCATGATCCATTTTCTGGACCCCACGCATTTCTTTTTGAAACAGCTCAAAATCTTCGGCCTGTTCCTGTTCGGCAGTTTTGATGGCCGGCGCTGCCGGCTCTACGCGCGGATGCGGATTACTGATCTGCTTTTTAAAGTCTTTGAGTAATTTAAACTGTTCTTTCGATAGCGAAGAATCGTGTTTGCTCATAATCGAAAATAGGAGGATAAAATTTCAATCCAGTATAGTCTGAATTACGCCTGATTTGAACTGAAACGGATTCAGCTTGGCGCTGCATCTGGCTTGAAATGAGAGATGTTAAGATGGCGCGATATAGGAAGATGACCGCCCTATGAAAGTAGGGCAGTGCAATTGCACAGTTCAGGATAAACCTGCCTCCTGAACTGCACCAAGACTTAGACCTTTTGCGGCGTACCAAACAGCTCGCTAAAGGCCTGATCCGGACACGGTTGTTTCATAAAGCTTTCACCGACCAGGAAGGCATGAATGTCATGCTCCTGCATCATCTTGACATCTGCCGGGGTGGCAATACCGCTTTCGGTTACCAGTAAACGTGCTGGATCGAGTAATTTTTTCAGACGCAATGAGGTGTTTAAATCCACATCAAAGGTTTTTAAATTACGGTTGTTCACGCCAAGCAGACAGCGATCACTTAAACGCAAAGCGCGTTCCAGCTCTTCTTCGTCATGCACCTCAACCAGTACATCCAGATTGTGTTCAAACGCGGTTTTCGACATTTCTTCCAGTTGCTGGTCTGACAGGCAGGCCACAATCAGCAAGATACAGTCGGCATGTAGCGCACGAGCTTCAACCACACCATAAGGATCAATCAGGAAGTCTTTCCGCAGTGCAGGCAGGCTGCAATGGTTGCGGGCCAGCGCGATATTTTCATCAGCGCCCTGGAAAAAATCGACATCGGTCAGTACAGACAGACAGGCAGCACCGGCAGCTTCATATTGCTGGGCAATTTCAGCCGGATTAAAGTTTTCACGAATAATCCCTTTAGATGGCGAGGCCTTTTTTATTTCTGCAATCACGCCCGGACGTTTGCTTTTCAAGCTTTGGGCAAAACCGCGCACCGGTGTGGCGGCCTGGGCTAGTTGTTCCAGATCATTCAGACTGCGCTGTTTCAGACGTGCAGCAAACTCTTCCTGTTTGCGATCAACAATTTTACCTAAAATGGTATTTGCGATATCCACCATGATTTTATCCTGCCGTCTTAAGCTTCGTACTGTTTTAAGGTTTTAGTAAATTCGGCCAGTACGCCCATTTTTTCCAGTGCCTGACCGCCATAAATAATGTCATGCGCCAGTGCCACACCCTGTTGATAGGTTTTGGTCAGACCAGACACATAAATCCCGGCGCCGGCATTCAGGGCAATCATGTTGGCCGCTTTTTCACCGCGTTCAGATTTATTTTTGCCAAGTGCATCTTTAATCAGGGCCAGACTTTCTGCCGAGTTTTCCACCACCAGACCGGTGAGGGTTTGCGATTCAATGCCCACTTCTTCTGGAGTAATGGTCCATTCGGTGATTTCCCCATCTTTCAGTTCTGCTACGGTCGTGGCAGATGCCAGACTGATTTCATCCAGACCATCACGTGAATGCACCACCAGCACGTGTTCAGCACCCAGCTGGTTCATCACTTCAGCAATCGGGCGGCAGAGTTCGCTGGAGAATACGCCAATCACAAAACGTTTAACTCCGGCCGGATTCGTAAGCGGGCCGAGCAGGTTGAAAATACTACGAATACCCAGTTCTTTACGTGGGCCAACTGCATATTTCATGGCTTTATGATGGTTCGGCGCAAACAGGAAACCTACGCCCATATCGCGGATACAGCGTTCAGTTTGCTGCATGTTTAAGTCTAGGTTAATTCCAGCCTGTTCCAGCAGGTCAGAGGAACCAGATTTGGTCGATACGCCGCGGTTACCATGTTTGGCAATGGTGGCGCCAGCGGCTGCAATCACAAAGCTGGATGCCGTCGATACGTTAAACAGGTTCTGGCCATCACCGCCGGTACCGACAATATCGACCAGATACGGAATATCGCTAACGTCAATTTTAATCGCGAACTCGCGCATGACGCGCGCGGCTGCGGTAATTTCATCAATGCTTTCACCTTTCAGGCGCAGGCCCATCATCAGGGCGCCAATTTGCGCATCGGTGGCTTCGCCCGACATGATGGCACGCATCACATCTTCCATTTGTGGCTGAGTCAGGTGAATCTGTTTTGTAATATGATTTAAAGCTTGTTGAATATTCATGGTGTTCACTTTGTGCAAATTAGGCATAAATTTCTAAAAAGTTCTGGAAGATTTTGTGGCCATGCTGGCTCAAAATGGATTCCGGGTGGAACTGCACGCCTTCAACCGGCAATGTCTTATGTTTCACGCCCATAATTTCTTCCATAGAACCATCGGCTTCATTGGTCCAGCAGGTGACTTCCAGGCATTCCGGTAAAGTCGCCTGATCAATCACCAGCGAGTGGTAACGGGTCGCAGAAAACGGGCAGGGCAAATTGCTGAAAATACCCTGATCGCTGTGATACATATCCGATAAACGGCCGTGCATCACTTTTTTGGCCCGTACAATGTTGCCGCCAAAGGCCTGACCAATACTCTGATGGCCCAGACATACGCCCAATAACGGGATTTTGCCGGCAAAATGCTGAATCGCTGGAATGGAAATACCTGCTTCAGATGGTGAGCACGGACCGGGACCAATCACCAAATACTTCGGTTGCCATCGCTCAATATCTTCTAATGTGACGCTGTCATTGCGAACGACTTTAACTTCTTGATTTAACTCGCCAAAATACTGGACGATGTTGTAAGTAAAGCTGTCGTAATTATCGATCATCAAAAGCATGAGCTTAACCTGTCAAAATTTATGCACCTGACTGTGCTTGAAGAATTCCCTGAAATGCCTGGTTTTCCAAAGTGGAGGGAGGTCACAACACGGCTATTTTTCGAGCGAAAAAATGCGGGGAAAACGCAGTGCAAAGCATCATAGCAAAAAATAAACATGTGCGGCTGAACATTTTCAAGCAGAATAGCTTTTATACAGATGAAATCTTTTAAGTTTATGGCTGAGCTGCATTCAGCTTGTGGCTTTTACGTGTCCGCTGTGATGTTGACCCCCTCTTGCTGCCAAACCCCTAAAATGATGCATAATGACGCAGATTCACCAAAATGGCGCATTTTAAAATGGGCATAAAAATTTAGCTGAGCACGACTTGCGAAAAGCGCACAGAAAAGCACTTGAAGAAAAAATAAGCAGAAATAAATGAAAATCTGATTTTTGCTGGAAAAAAGAGTTTTTATCTATAAATCACTCAATTAATCCAGTCTGAAATTCATTAGAAAAATTGCATGAAGCGCGAAATTGGCGAAATAAACAGCAGTATTATTAAGCTGTGTTAAAATGAAACCTGATTATTTGCACTATTTTGATACACACGAGAAATCTTTTGCAGGAAAAATCGCAAAGAGTGCTTGAATATGGTGCATTTCAGTATAGCCCTAGTATAATAGGCACAAAGCAAAATCCCTAAATCTTAATTTCTCATAAGAAATTCAATATTTTAACTTTGCTTTTAAAAGTTGGTACGGTAATTGCTTAATAACTGCCAACTACTAACACGCACTTGGGTGTGCAACAAAATATCATTGGAGCAAAATGAGCATGGCGAACAAGGTCCTTCAACTCATACAAGAAAGTGGTGCAAAATGGGTCGATTTCCGCTTTACTGATACTAAGGGTAAAGAGCAGCACGTAACTTACCCTGCAGACAGTATCGATGAAGATACCTTCGAAGACGGTAAAATGTTTGATGGTTCTTCAATTGCTGGTTGGAAAGGCATTGAAGCATCTGACATGATTTTACGTCCAGACGCTGAAACTGGTTTCATCGACCCATTCTTTGCGGAACCAACAGTTGTCGTGACTTGTGATGTCATCGAACCATCTACAGGTCAGGGTTATGAACGTGACCCACGCTCGATTGCTCGCCGTGCAGAAGATTACTTAAAGTCTACCGGTATTGGTGATACTGCATTCTTTGGCCCAGAACCAGAATTTTTCGTATTTGACGAAGTGAAATGGGACATCGACATGTCTGGCGCACGCCACACCTTAATCGCTGAAGAAGCGGCTTGGTCTACAGGTAAAGACTACGAGTCCGGTAACTCTGGCCACCGTCCACGCGTTAAAGGCGGTTACTTCCCGGTTCCTCCAGTTGATTCTCACCACGATATGCGTGCAGATATGTGTGCAAAAATTGAAGAGATCATGGGCCCAGGTCGTGTAGAAGTACATCACCACGAAGTTGCATCTTGCCAGTTAGAAATTGGTGTGAGCTTCAACACCATGGTGCGTAAAGCTGACGAAGTGCAACAGTTCAAATATGCGGTGTGGAACGTAGCGCACCAATACGCGAAAACTGCGACATTTATGCCGAAGCCAATGGTAGGCGATAACGGTTCAGGTATGCACGTGCATATGTCGATTTCTAAAGACGGCAAAAACCTATTCGCGGGTGATGAATACGCTGGTCTGTCTGAAATGGCACTGTACTTCATTGGCGGTATCATCAAGCATGCCCGTTCATTGAATGCGATTACTAACCCTTCGACTAACTCGTACAAGCGTCTGGTTCCGCACTTCGAAGCACCGATTATGCTGGCTTACTCAGCGCGTAACCGTTCTGCTTCTATCCGTATTCCTTACGTGTCTAGCCCGAAAGGCAAACGTATTGAAGCACGTTTCCCAGATCCAATGATGAACCCGTACTTAGGTTTCGCGGCACTGTTAATGGCGGGTATTGACGGTATCCAGAACAAGATTCACCCAGGTGAAGCTGCGGACAAGAACCTGTACGATCTTCCACCGGAAGAAGAAGCAAAAATTCCAACCGTTGCTCACAGCCTTGAAATGGCGCTGGAAGCACTGGCCGCTGACCATGACTATCTGTTAAAAGGTGGCGTGTTTACAAAAGAAATGCTCGATGCTTATATCGAGCTGAAAACTGAAGAAGTTCGTCGTCTGAACACGACTACTCACCCAGTTGAATTAGACATGTACTACAGCCTGTAATTTGACCTCAGATTCATGCTCAGAAAATCCGCGCTTGTCGCGGATTTTTTTATGGCCTTCATATTCATTTAGGTGAGGTAGATTGATAGTGAATATGACATTTGCGCTTTTTGGCTGAAAAGCCCATGGTTTAGTAACAGATTTCAGTTACACTAGGCCAAGCGATAAAAGGGGAATAAGTGATGCGCGGCCAACAGACCTGTCAATTTCAGGATCAGACCATTCCTGCAGGATTGAAGACATGGCTGTATGCACCGGGCTCTCTGACACAACAATTAACCGATCTGGCCGGTGGCCAGTTTCAGGTACAGCCACTGCGTGAACGTTTCCAGCGCCTGAGCTTTGAAGATGCCAAATGGCTGGGCATGCCGCATCAGCATACCTCCTGGGTGCGGGAAAGCTATTTATATGGCTGTGAAGAGCAGCCTTGGGTTCAAGCCAAAAGCATCTTTCCGATTTTAAGCCTGCAAAAAAAAGCACGCCTGTTCAAGCATATTGGTAAAAAGCCGATTGGCCGGTTTTTGTTTCAACGTACCAATCCGGCCTGTGAGCGCCGGGTGATTTTATTGCCCGAAGGCTGGACCAGACAGAGCTGCTATACTTGGCATGGCTGTAAATTTATTGTGCAAGAAAGTTTCTTGCCCAGCTTTGAGCAATTTCTACATTCTTCTTTTCAACAGCAACGTGGTTAAGGACAGTCATGGCAACTGCACATTCAATTACCTGGCGTGAGCGCTTGGAAGCCTATTACTATTTATGCCGTTTTGATAAGCCGATTGGCACCGAACTGGTGTTCTGGCCAACCATGTGGGCCTTATGGATTGCTGCTCAGGGAACACCGACCATAGGTGTGCTGATTCCAATGATTCTGGGTGTGATCTTTATGCGTGCGGCAGGCTGTGCCATTAATGACTTTGCCGACCGTAAAGTCGATGCCCATGTTGAGCGCACCAAAACCCGTCCTTTGGCCACCGGCATCATTAGCGCCAAAGAAGCGGTGATGGTGTTTCTGGTGCTGGTTGCTGCCAGTGCCTGCCTGTTGTTGTTCTTGCCGCTTGAAACCTTTTACTGGTCGTTTGGGGCGTTATTTCTGGCTTTTATCTACCCGTTTATGAAACGCTATACTCATTTACCGCAGGTATTTCTGGGCGCCGCATTTTCATGGTCTATTCCTATGGCCTATACCGCGGTGGGTGCAACCCCGGATTTAACCTGCTGGTTATTGTACTTTGGTAACCTGGCCTGGACTGTGGCCTATGACACTCAATATGCGATTACTGACCGCGAATATGATCTCAAAATTGGGGTGAAATCGACAGCCATTTTATTTGGTCGTTATGATATTGAGATTATTTCTGCCTTGCAGCTGATCAGTCTGCTCCTGATTGGCGCGGCGCTGTGGATCGAAAATCTGTTCATGCCATTTGGTCTGGTGGCACTGGCTGCGGTGGCACTGGATTTTATCTATCAATGGCACAAAACCAAAGACCGTAATCCGCAGCAATGTTTCTGGGCTTTTCGGCATAACCGTTGGGTTGGGCTGATGATTTTTACCGGAATTTTTCTTGCACTTCTCTAGGCTTATACATTTAGTCTGATCTTGCAAAAAGCCAACAAAGCATCCGAGCAGGATGCTTTTTTTTATGCTTAATTCAAAGAACTCAGGCTGAGTACTTAACAACAAGAAGATAAAGAGGAATTCAAGATGACAACGACATTTAAAAAACTGTTATTGGCGGTAACCTGCTCCTCGGCGCTGTTATTTACAGCATGTGGTGGCGATGATAATGACTTTAACTTTATCCGTGACAAAACTTTTGTATCTGATGCTGCCTATACCCAAGATGGTATTGAAGGTGCGATCATCCGGGTCATGACCTATAAAATGCCAAATGTACGTGACCAGAAAACAGAAGCTACCGCCATGGTATTTTATCCGTCCGCACCTCGTCCGGTAGATGGCTGGCGTGTGGTGGTCTGGGAACATGGAACAGTGGGCATTGCCGATCATTGTGCACCGAGTCGAAATAGTTTAAATCCGCGTTTTAAGGCCATGGCGGAAAGTTTACTGGCCGCAGGCTATGTGATTGTCGCGCCAGATTATGAAGGGCTGGGTACGCCGGGCATTCATCCGTATTTACATTTAGAAAGTGCGGCCCAGTCTGCCATTTATTCGGTACGCGCCTTAAAAGAAGATCTGGGTGCACACATGCATGGTGCCTGGATGTCGGTGGGGCAGTCACAGGGTGGTCATGCCTCTTTGGGTACTGCGGAATTTGCCAATCAGGATGCCAATTATAAAGGTGCAGTGGCAGCAGCACCGGCCTCGAGTCTGGGTTATATCATTGCGGAAGTCGCGCCGGCAGCCATTCGCAATCTGGAGCTGGCAGAGAGTGTTGGTCTGTATCCGGTTGGAACGGCCCGTAATGTCTATGCAGAACTGATGGCCTATGCTGCCTATGTCGCGGTCGGCATTAAAGCCTATGAACCGGACTTTAATTACCTCAGCATCTTCCAGCCGGAATCGCAGGATATTGTGCCAGAAGCCGAAGGCAACAATGGTGAAAATGGCCAATGTCTGGACGAGCTGATGCAGTCCTTTAGAGAAGATATAGATGCCTTTACTGAAAATAGTGGTCTTGCTGTGGCTGATTATCCGGGGCTGACGGCAAATTTCCAGGACAATGCAACCATTAAGCGCTTCCTGGCCATTAACCAGCCGGCCACCAAAAAGCTGGATAAACCGATTATGGTGATTCAGGGTGAGGCAGATACTGCTGTGCCGGCAGCTGTCACCACGGCACTGGTAGATAACTTAAGAGAAATGGGGACGATGGTTGAATATGAACTGGTCCCGGGTGCCTCGCATACCCAGGCCATTGTGCAGAGAAATGCCGAGCTGGTGCGCTTTATTCAAACCCACATGCCTGCGCAATAATATCCTCCTAAAACTCGATGATCAGTCCGGAAGATCGGGGCTAATCAGCTCTCAGTGACCGAGATTTCGAGTTTGGCCAGTTCCTGAGTAATGAGCTGCAGTGCCAGATTATGGTTATTTTTACGGTAATTGGCATACAGATGGAGCGGCTGAACTTCAAAATCAGTTTCAATGATCGCCACATGCTCATCCAGAAAGCGTAGCAGATATTCCGGCACAAAACTGTAGCCCATCCCCAGATTAATCAGGTTGATATGCTGTAATACATTGGTGACCCAGAGTAACTGCTCGGCCGGCATCTGTTCAATTGGCACCTGCCGGCTGACCTGTTCATAAAACACCGGAGAAGCGGTTTGCTCGCACATAATCAGCCGCTGTTGCAGCAAGGCTTCAGCACTCATCCGCGACTTGGTCGGTGCAGATTTTTGCCCTGACACCAGATAGATTTTCTCTGACAAAATGGGAAGATCGACAAAATCATCCTGCTGAATGGCATAGCGGGTCAGGCTTAAATCCAGCTCAGCATTTTTCAGGCGCTGAATCTGCTCCAGACAGGTCAGGCTCTGGATATGAATCTGCAGATTGGGAATGGCCTGTTTTAAGCGTTCTAGCATCAGCGGCAGCACTTTCAGCTCGGCCACGTTCAATAAGCCAATATGAATCTGGTTGTTTTTCTGATGCGCCACCTGACGCGCTGCGGCAATTGCAAGTTTGGCGTTTTCAATCGCTTGCAAGGCATAAGGTAAAAAGGCCCGGCCTTCATCGGTCAGTTGAATCTGCCGCGCGGAGCGATCCAGCAAACGAACCCCGACTTCTTCTTCTAAATCCTTAATCTGCTGGCTTAAAGAGGGCTGGGCGGTAAAGAGTTTATCGGCTGCTTTGGTAAAACTCTGTTCTTCTGCCACCGCTGCAAAATAGCGTAAATGCCGTAATTCCATGACTTTCATCCACCGTGCAGATCATCGCCCTAGTGTAACCCAACACAGTCTGAACTGCATTTCACATCAGCTGATGTGTTTTATCCAGCAGCTGACTAGAGCTAAAACCAATAGCACTATCGTTTATACGCATAGAAATAGGCGGGCTGGATGGAGCGGATTACACTGCATACAAATATTCTGCAACAGATACAGCGGTGAAAGGAGTCCGGAATGTCTACACACTATGATACTGATGTGCTGGTGATTGGTACGGGGCCGGCGGGTTCTACTTTAGGGCTGGCCTTGGCCAGTTATGGCATCAGGGTACAGCTGTTTACCCAGTTTAACTGGCTGGCCAACAGTCCGCGTGCGCATATTACCAATCAGCGTGCGATGGAAGTTCTGCGTGACTTAGGCATTGAAGAGCAGGTCAAAGCCATTGCCACGCCGTGGCAGCAGATGGGCGAAAGTTTACTCACCACCAGTCTGGTCGGGGAAGAAATTGCCCGGATGAGCTGCTGGGGCACGGGCGATGAACGTCATGGCGATTACATCAAAGGCAGTCCATGTCCCTTTGTCGATCTGATCCAGCCGAAAATGGAAGCACTGCTGGTCAAGAATGCGGCCGAACGCGGTGCGATTTATAACTTCAATACCGAATATTTATCACATACTCAGGATGAGCACGGCGTAACCGCGACCTTCCTGAATCGGGTGACCCAAACTGAATTTAGCCTGCGAGCCAAATATTTAATTGGTATGGATGGGGCGCGTTCGAAAATTGTCGAAGAGTTGAAGCTGCCCTTAGAAGGAGTGATGGCGCGTGCCGGAACCGTGTACGTCACTTTTAAAGCCGACCTGTCCAAATACGTGGCGCATCGTCCGGCCATTTTACAATGGATTGTGAATCCGGAAGCCAGTTTTGGTGACTTGGGCATGGGATTGCTACGTGCCATTCAGCCCTGGAATGAATGGATTATGGGCTGGGGCTTTGATATCAGCAAAGGCGAGCCGCAAGTCACCGAAGCCCAGGTTCGGGCGCGACTGAACACCTTTGTGGGTGAAGAGGTGCAGCAGGTCGAAATTGAAAAAGTATCTTACTGGTATGTCAATCAGACCTGGGCCACCCAGTATTCGGTGGGGCGTGTGTTCTGTGGTGGCGATGCGGTACATCGTCATCCGCCATCGAGTGGTTTAGGTTCCAACACCTGTATGCAGGATGCGTTTAACCTGGGCTGGAAGCTGGCTTATGTGCTTAAAGGCTGGGCCAAGCCAGCGCTACTGGACTCTTATAGTGATGAACGGGCGCCGGTGGGCAAGCAGATTGTGGCGCGTGCCAACCAGTCCCGTTTTGACTATAAGCACTTAAAAGCAGTATTTGGTTTTGATCAGGGCGTGCAGACCCAGGCCGAGATGTTGCAGCGGATTTTTGCGGAAACACCGGAAGCGGCCGAGATTCGGGAAAAGCTGTATCAGGCGCTGGCGATTAAACATTATGAGTTTAATGCTCAAGGGGTGGAGCTAAACCAGCGTTATCTGTCCAATGCCGTGCTGGCAGAAACAGATGAAGAAATCTTTGTACAGGACCCGCAGCTGTATTTGCAAGCCACCACACGTCCGGGTGCCAAACTACCGCATACCTGGCTGATTGATGCGCAGGGCTATAAACATTCCACCCTGGATATTGTCGGTAAAGGGCGCCTTACGCTACTGACCGGTTTATCGGGTGCAGCATGGAAAGCGGCAGCGGCCCGGTTAAAGCTGGACTATTTGGATGTGATTCAGATTGGTTCACGTGAACATCGCGATGTCTATGCCACCTGGCAGCAAAAATCGGAAATTGCCGATGCCGGTGCCGTGCTGGTACGTCCGGATGGCTATGTGGCTTGGCGGATGCAGGACACACCAGAACAAGGCTTTGATCATCTGGCCTGTTTAACTCAGGTTTTTGGCGAGATTCAGCTGAACCTCTAATCGGGTAGATGAGCAGTCTGACGTGATCTGTAACGCAGCCGTCTGTAGCCGTACAGGCGGCTGTGTTGTATCTTCAGGTTCAAGCAAACATCAACAGAGGCTTTGTCCTCGAAAATGATTTTGTTATATTGAGCGTCATTTTGATGCATCTGACAGAGGACTCTCTCATGACCGCGCCTGAACAGCAACGACCGAATCAGCCACCCAATACCAAAAAGATTATTCTGTTGGCCAGTTTAGGTCTGCTGATTCCTGTTTTTCTGGTCAGTATGGCGTTTCTGGCTGTCAACAGCGATGCGAAAAATCAGGAAAAATACAAACAGCAGCAGGCAGAGATGATTGCGCGGATTAAAGCGCGTGAAGCGGCTGAACAGCAGCAGGCGCAGCAACAAGCTCAACAACAGGCCAATGCGAAACCAGCAGCTTCTGAAGCTGTAGTGCCTTAATTAAAGAATATCCTGCTGCAATTGTCTGATACTCGGAATCTCCGTGTATCGGATCACCTGATAGCCCGCCTCAAGCAACATGGCATCCCGCTCGGCATCTTCACTTTCTTTGCCAATATGAGTGGGATCATCCAGTTCAATAATAATCACCACATTCATCTGCTGATCCAGCAAAACAAAATCGGTGACCTTGCGATTAAAGCGGGAACGGATCTTGTAGTTACTATTGGTAATTAACGCACTAAAAGCAACTTGAGCCAGAATATGATGTTCGGGAAAAGCCTGCTTTAAGCGGGCAAACATCTTGGCTTCAAACGGGGTAATGACTTTTTTCGGAAAATATTTCTGTTTGGGGCGCAAATAGGAGGCCGCCACCAGCAGCATCAGCACCAGTGTGGCCAGGCAGCCAATAAAGAAGAAAGTCGACTGAGCGCTATTGAACACAACACATACTTGTATAAAGAAAAAACCCACTCAACTGGAGTGGGTTTTTAGAATCTTGGCTCTCCCACCTGGGCTCGAACCAGGGACCTGCGGATTAACAGTCCGTCGCTCTACCGACTGAGCTATGGGAGAATCTAAAACGCATTCTAGGTGGCAAAGGGCAGGTGGTCAAGCCCGCGACCTGAAAAAATGCAGTTTTTCAGTTTAACTGAATTAAAAATAAACGAATGAAGGCGTTTGGAAGCAGAAAGCTTGGTGTGTGGCTTTTACTGGTCTATGACGGGCAGGGTGCCGTGGTACAGGTAGGGGCTATTTTAGGATGATGATTCTCATTGAATCCCCCAATCTAAACGCCATAAAAAAACCCACTCAACTGGAGTGGGTTTTTAGAATCTTGGCTCTCCCACCTGGGCTCGAACCAGGGACCTGCGGATTAACAGTCCGTCGCTCTACCGACTGAGCTATGGGAGATTAGATGGCTCTCCAACCTGGGCTCGAACCAGGGACCTGCGGATTAACAGTCCGTCGCTCTACCGACTGAGCTATTGGAGAATCTGATGCGCATTTTAGGGAGGAATGCGCCGGTCGTCAACCAGATTATTTAAACAAATGAATCATTTGCCTTAGATTTATGCAGTGATTCCCTAAAAATAAAAAAATCACCCATAAAGGGTGATTTTTTACACAGAATAATAAAATTATTTTTCTACGCCAGCTGGTTGGCCAGCCAGTTTCGCGTTGGCATAATCCCAGTTCACCAGGCTTTCAAGGAAAGTCGAGATGTATTTAGGACGTGCATTACGGAAGTCGATGTAGTAAGCGTGTTCCCAAACGTCAATCGTTAATACTGCAATTTTGCCGTGCGCCATTGGCGTATCTGCATTTGAAGTTTTCATGATAGACAGTTTGCCGTTTACGTCGTCAGCCACTAACCATGCCCAACCTGAACCGAATTGAGTTGCAGCAGCAGTTGCAAATTCTTCAGCAAATTTTTCGTATGAACCGAAAGCTTCATCAATTTTCGCTGCAATTGCGCCAGTAGGTTTACCACCACCGTTTTTCGCCATACAGTTCCAGTAGAACGTGTGGTTCCATACTTGTGCAGCATTGTTGAAAATACCTGCTTTAGAAGCATCGCCAGCACTTGCCTTGATGATTTCTTCTAAAGTTTTACCTTCAAGCTCAGTACCTGCGATCAGGTTGTTCAGGTTCACAACATAGGTGTTGTGGTGCTTGTCATGGTGAAATTCTAAAGTCTCTTTGCTGATGTGCGGCGCAAGATCTTCGTAACCATATGGTAATGCTGGTAAAGTAATCGTTGTCATGTTTTCAATTCCTTGCTTATGCTGGGTTTTGAGTTTAAGTCGGCTTATTGTAATAGATTATTCAACAAAATTGCGCATTGCTTATAAATAACATTACACAATAAATCCTTAATTTATACGTATAAGCCAGCCTCAATTCATCTCCCAAGTTTTAAATCGGATTATTCAATTCGAAATAGACATATTCGAGATTAAATTCGCGTGCCAGTGCCTGTCCCAAACGCTGTACACCGTAGCGTTCAGTCGCGTGATGGCCACAAGCATAATAATGGACGCCCAGTTCTTTGGCTTCATAAAAGGTACGTTCTGACACTTCGCCAGAAATATAGGCATCACAGTCTTGTGCTGCGGCTTTATGAATATAATCCTGCGCACCGCCGGTACAGAAACCGACTTTGCGGATTTCGGTTGGATTGGCCGGTAAATGAATGGTATCAAACCCCAGTCTTTTACTTAACAGGGCTTTAAACGCTTCTGGTGACATGGCCTGTTTTAAATAGCCAATATTGCCAATTGGATGACGTTCACTCGGGTCCAGTGCTTCTAGTTGCTCCAGTCCCAAAATATCAGCAATGGCCGCATTATTGCCCAGTTCAGGATGTGAATCGAGCGGTAAATGATAACCTACCAGTGAAATATCATGCTGGATTAGGCTTTTAATGCGTTTACCGCGCATTCCGGTAATCGGGTAGGGTTCACCTTTCCAGAAATAGCCATGATGCACCAGCAGCACATCGGCCTGCTCGGCAATGGCGGCTTCAATCGCATCTTGTGATGCAGTTACCGCACACAGAATTTTTTTGACTTCCGGCTTGCCTTCAATTTGCAAGCCGTTCGGGGCATAGTCTTTAAACTCGGCTGATTTTAAGGTTTGATCACACCAGCGGATCAGGTCATGCAGCTTAACCATAAATCTCTCAAAAGCCTTTAATATTGTTATCATCAAAACATATTTTGAATTGTAACTAAAGCAGCACAAAACTCTTTAGTGATTTTTATGTTTCCTTATGTATTTCGCTTTACAATAGGTCATAAATTACTTAGTCATCAATGAATTAAAAAATTTTAGAGGATAGAGCTGTGCGCCGGACCTTTACATGGTTACCTTGGGTGTTACTTATTATCGTGATTATTGGCTTTTTGGGCTGGCAACAGTTTCAAAAACCGAAAGCTCCCGTTGCCCCGGATGGGGTAAAAATGCCTGCTGAAAAAGTAGAACCGCTGATTGATACCACCCGTACTGGCGGGGTGGTGTCTTATAGTGCTGCCGTAAAAGTGGCGGCACCGGCCGTGGTCAATATTTTTACCACCCAGAAAATCAAGCAGCCTAATCATCCTTTGTTTAATGATCCGGCGTTCCGTGAATTTTTTGGTGATCAGTTGCCGGAACAATATCGTCAGGGACCCAATGAAAACAGCCTCGGTTCCGGGGTGATTGTACGTGCCGATGGTTACATTTTGACGAATAACCATGTGATTGCCCAGGCCGATCAGATTGTGGTGGCCTTGCATGATGGCCGTCGTGCCGAGGCAAAAGTGGTCGGCACCGATCCGGATACCGACTTGGCGGTAATTAAAATTGAGCTGGATCAGTTACCGGTTTTACCATTTAAACTCAGTGGCAATGAAGTCGGTGATGTGGTGCTGGCGATTGGTAACCCGTTTGGGGTGGGTCAAACCGTTACCCAAGGGATTATTTCCGCGACCGGCCGTTCGGATTTAGGCATTAATACCTATGAAGACTTTATTCAGACTGATGCTGCCATTAACCCGGGGAATTCCGGCGGTGCGCTAATTGATGTGGCCGGGAACTTAATTGGGGTTAATACCGCAATTTTCTCGCAATCGGGCGGTTCTTTGGGCATTGGCTTTGCTATTCCGGCACAGGTCTGTCAGCAGGTACTGAACTCGATTTTAAAAGATGGTCGCGTGGTACGTGGCTGGTTAGGTATTAGCTTATTGCCGGTACAGCAACAGAATATTCTGGAGCCAAAACAAAGTGGCGTGGTGGTGGCAGATGTCTTGGCCAATGGTCCTGCGGCCAAAGCCGGTATTCGCCGTGGCGATAAAATCCTGAAAGTGAATGATGAAGAGATTAGCTCAACATCACACCTGATTAATTATGTGGCGCTGCAGCAACCGAACCAGCCGGTGAATATCCTGATTGAACGTGAAGAACAGTCTTTAGAGCTGCAAGTGGTGGTTGGTGAGCGTAAAGTGCAAAACAGTGATAAACAGTTTATTCCATTACCAGAATAAGCTCGCAGTACGCGCTGTAAATTAAACATGAAAAAGCTCCGCAGGTAGGTAATGCCAGTCAGTTAAGAGATTGACTGGCTTTTTCTTGGGTATTTTTGAGGTTTTCCTTTTACAACTCTTGGGTAACTCCTCATCCGTCTCTCAGGTAAAACATATCTATCAGATTTCTCCATTA
>NZ_VPBF01000036.1:0-30902 GCF_013418865.1 Acinetobacter sp. YH12117 | reverse complement strand
ATAATTCAAGTGAATTTGTTTGAAAGAAGAACTTTAAAAGCTTTATTTTCACCCGATAAAATACCCATAAAACAAGAGGAAGCTCAAATGAGCTTCCTCTTGTGAAAAATTGTGGGACAGCAATGGCGTTCAGCCACTTTTTTTACGACAAAGCGGACAAAAAAACTACAATCTGTAGCAGGACTCTACTGTTTGTCCTCTCAAAAATCCTGAAAAATAAATCAAATAGCAACAACTCAACTTGATAAACCATAACAAGAAGGAGACAGGAGATGTGGACACTTATTGTGGCTATCGTGATTGGTTTTATTGCAGGTCTTATCGCCCGTGCCATCCATCCAGGTGATGATAAAGCAGGCTTTATTATGACCACCTTACTCGGGATCGCCGGTTCACTGTTGGCCACTTACGGCGGTCGCTTCCTCGGTCTGTATGATGAAAACTCAGCTGCCGGCTTTATTGCCTCGGTGATTGGTGCGCTGATTATTCTGTTTATCTATAACATGATTTCCAAACGCTCACATCGCGTTTAAATCAATAAAAAAGCACCGTTCATTCGCCGGTGCTTTTTTATGGTCTAAAATCTGACTTTTAACAATCTGAGCTTAGAGTCCAAATTCCTTGAAAATCTGCTCGATCTGCGCAGCAGGGTAGGCGCCCATCACCTTAAAACCATTCGAGAAAATAATGGCCGGTGTGCCGTTTAATCCCAGGCTTTGCGCCAGTTTCAGATTACGCTGAATCGGATTGGCACAGGACTGGCTCGTGCGCGGGCTAAGACCTTTGGCAATCAGGTCTTCCCAGGCCTGGGCCGGATTGGCTTCACAATACACCTGCTGCGAAGGGCGTACCGATTGTGCCTTTAACGGTAAAATAAAGGTGTAAATGGTGACATCATTGAGTTTTTTCAGCTCTACTTCCAGCTGTTTGCAATACGGGCAATTTGGGTCAGAAAAGATGGCCAGCTGACGTTTACCCGTCCCTCGAACCGTTTTTAAAGCATCTTGTAGCGGCAGTTTTTTCCAGTCGATGCTGTTTTGTTGTACCAGCAGCGCTTTGGTCAAATTCTGCTGGTCGCTTAAACGGATCATGGAACCGGCCAGAATATGCTTGGCATCTTCATTCAGATACACCACCTGACCCTGCATCGAACCGCTATAAATCCCGCGCATTTCAGTGGCCTGAATATTCTGGATGTCCAGGTTTGGATGTTGCTGCTTTAAATTGGCTTTGACCGTGTCGACATTGGCCAGTGCCGGCGTTGAGCTCATCGCGAGCGCTGCCAGCAAGAATGCATGTTTAAACATAGTGAAATCTTGTCTTTATCAATCCTTGCCCGATTCTAATCTTAAATCGGGGCAAAAATTTAACTTTCATCAGAGAAATTTACCGAATCACTACAGCATCGACAATGGCGTTTCACGTGGAACATAAACCGGATGAATCGAGTTAATTTCAATTGAGACATGCACAATTTCCTCATGCACTGACAGGGCCGTGCGGATTTGATCGGCATTTAATTCATCTTCAGTTTCTACGGCCAGAATACAGGAAAACTTGTCACGACCGACTTTCCAGACATGCAGATCGGTGATATTGACTATTCCTGGCAGCTCGGCAATCACCTCGCGAATTTCTTCCACCACCGGATGATCCATTTCGGCATCCAGCAAGGTGCGTCCAGTTTCCTGAATCAGGCCCCAGGCCCAGCGTGCCACCAGAATCGAACCCACAATACCCAGTACCGCATCAAGAAAATCCCAGCCCCAGAACTTGCCGGCAATTAAGGCCACAATCGCAAAAATGGAGGTCACAGCATCGGCCACCACATGCATAAACGCAGCTTTCTGGTTTAAATCATGTGCTCCAGCTGTATGTGCATGCGCATGTCCATGCCCCGACTCATGGTGATGGTGATGGTGATGGTGATGGTGATGGTGATGGTGATGGTGATGGTGATGGTGACCATCATCATGCAGTAACCAGGCACAAATCAAGTTGACCAATAGGCCTAAAATCGCAATGGGAATGGCTTCGTTATAATGAATATTAACCGGGAAAAATAAGCGTTCTACCGAATGAAACGCCATAAAACCGGCCACCACCAGCAATAAAATCGCACTGCTATAACCAGCCAGAATCTCAATTTTCCAGGTACCAAAGCTAAAACGGGCATCCTGGGCATAATGACGCGCCGCCCGATAAGCCACATAGGCCAGCCCCAAAGCCAGCATATGCGAGCTCATATGCCAGCCATCGGCCAGAAGTGCCATCGAGTTAAAAATCCAGCCGCCAATAATCTCTAAAAGCATCATGACACCGGTTAATATCGCAGCATATAATATACGCTTCTGGGCCAGTGGATTGCCTTCATCAAACTGATGGTGATGGGTACGGTGAGAAACATGATTTTGCATGGGGAGAATCGCCCAATATACTCCCCCATAGTATATTTGAAATTAAGGTGAAGTGTGGGCCATTTACATACAGATAAAAAAGTTTTAAATCGCATCAAGCGTTTACAAGGTCAGATCAGTGCGGTGGAACAGTCCATCCATGATCCGGAAAAAAGCTGTATCGAAGTATTACAGCAGGTGGCTGCGATTAAAGGCGCGGTTAACGGGCTGATGAATGAGCTGATTGAATCGCATTTGCGCCATCATGTCATTGGCAATGAGGTCGAGGTCAATGAAGTCGAACTGGATGAATTTTTAAAATTGTTAAAACGCTATACCTAAGCCCATCTTTCGATTGACCCACAAAATTCCTGCCTTTACACTGAAACGATCTTTTCTCATATCATGATACCTGAGCCAAAAAGCTGAGGTATTTTTTTATTCTCTCATGTCAAACGCTCAATCGTGGCAGCCGTTTTTAATGGTCAGCCTGGCGCTGTGTATTGGTACCGTTGGAACCGCACTGGCCAGCCCTTTATATCCCCTATATCAGGAGCTGTGGCAGCTGCTGCCGAGTCATATTACCTATCTGTTTGTAGCCTATATGTTCGGTTGTCTGGCCACTTTACTGTTTCTGGGGCGAACCAGTAACCGCTTTGGTTTTGTTCGCAGCTTGCAGGTCGGTATTGCCCTGGTCACGATTGGACTGATACTGTCAGCCTGGGCGCCGACAGCACTGTATTTGGGCCTCGGCCGCTTTATTATTGGGATTGCCTCCGGACTGATTACCACTTCTGCCATGCTGGGGCTGATGAATGTAGTGCCCGATAGCCATAAGCTGCTGGCGCCGCAGCTCAGCTCGATTATTACCGCAATTGGCTTTGGTTTAGGGCCATTTCTGGGCGGTGTAATTGCCCAGTTTGCCGAGCAGCCGCTGGTCACGCCTTATCTTCCGGTGATTGTCAGTGCCATTTTCTGTGGACTGGGCCTGTTCAAGCTAAAACAGCCTGCCTTTGAACAGCAGCCATTTTCGGTTTATCCCAAATTGCAAACCCCGGATGCGCCGTATCAGGCTGCTTTTTTCCTGGTCAGTCTGGCCGCGTTTTGTGCCTTTGCCGGCTTTAGCCTGTTTGCTTCGCTATCGCCGTCGTTTGTGCAGGATATTTTGCCCTGGCATGGGCCACTGGTCAGTGGTGTAGCAATTTCCGCGATTTTAATTATTTCAGCCATCGTCCAGTTTTTTGCCCGTAGTGTACTGCCTGCCACGGCCTTGCGCTGGGGGCTCTATGCGCTGCTCGGCAGTCTGCTTCTGCTGGGTTTATGTATGTCGCTGCAATGGAGCCCGCTGTTCTTTGTCAGTGATGTGCTGGTCGGAATTGGGCATGGCTTGAGCTTATTGGGCGCCTTTGGCCTGATTCACCAGATGAGTCAGCCGCACAACCGCGCTGCAATTATGTCCAGTTATCTGTTTATTGCCTATCTGGGCACCATTGTACCGATTATTGCGGTGGGCTATTTATCAGACCATTTTGGCTTAAGTGTGGGTATTATCAGCTTCTGCATGCTGATTGGGCTGCTTTGCCTCAGCCTGATCTGGCAGCAGCGTAAAGTGCTAACCTTTTAAATTAATGCTGTTGAGTCGGGGATGATCAGGCACCCTCGGCCTGATCCTGGGTGCGGACAGACTGCGCTGCCAATCAGATGCTGACCATATCAACATCCACCAGATGATTGAATAGTTTTATTTCTCTGTACCGGGTTGATGTTCCAGCTCTTTCATTAAAAAGTAGTTTAAAAAGGTCCGAATGACCGCAATAATCGCCAGTTTGATCAGGCTGTCCATATCCGGATCGACCGTGGTGGCCAGAATATCCGCGGCCAGCTGAAACTCCAGCGCAGTGGCCAGCCAATTGCCAAAACAATAGCGCGCACTGCGGCCGGATTTTAGCTGAACCAGCACCATTAAGGTTTTGACCAGACCAATCACCACACAGACCACCGAGATAAACTCGAGCAACAGCTGCAGCACACTCACTAAAGCAACCAGTGACTCACGTAAATCAACCACCTCCAGCATGCCACACCTCCGGCAGTGTTTTTGTTGAACTGCGTTCAGGATTTTATTGGAACAACTTGTAGGTTATTCACTCATCATAGCCTGAATATCGGGCAATAGAAGGGCGGATGGTGGGATATAGGCTAGCCCATACAATGTGACAGGCTGTTCCCTTAGAATATACAAAACTATTTAGGCTGAAATGACGAGATTGCCTGATAAAAAGCAATAAAAAAGCACCAGGTGGCTAACACCTGATGCTTTTAAATGCATAGCAAGCTCAGAGCGTGCTGCGCTTATTTTCCAATACAGAAAGAACCGAAAATTTTACCCAACAGATCATCGGCACTAAAATCTCCGGTAATTTCACCTAGGGCATTTTGCGCCAGACGCAGGGATTCAGCCACCAGCTCACCGGCATGATAATCTACCAGCTGCTCGCGCGCTTCGGCCAGATAGTACTGGGTGCGCTTCATTGCGTCTAAATGACGAGTTCGGGCAATGAAGGTATCTTCTTCCGGCTGGAAGCCTGCATGGGCTGTAATCGCATCTATGAGCGATTGAACACCGGTTTCCTGCTTGGCCGACACGGTAATATGACGAAAACCCTGATAATCACCAATAACGGCTTCAGCACCAGTCAAATCTGCTTTATTACCAATCAGCATCAGACGTTTGGGTTCCAGATGATCGGCAAAATATTCCTGGGCCAATTGCAGCGGATCTTCACCCTGACTCAGGTCATACACCAGCAGCAATAAATCGGCCTGTTCAATTTCTTTAATCGCGCGGCGGATGCCTTCTTTTTCCACCACATCACCGGTTTCCCGTAAACCGGCGGTATCGGTCAGGGTAATCGGCAAGCCATTTAAGGTGATTTTTTCATGCAGCACATCACGGGTGGTACCGGCAATATCGGTCACAATCGCCCGTTCAATCCCGGCTAAAGCATTCAGTAAAGATGATTTTCCGGCATTCGGTTTACCAGCAATCACCACCTGCAAGCCTTCACGTAATAATTGTCCCTGACGTGCCGATTGCTGTACCGCGGTGACTGAGCTGGCAACATCATCCAGTAGGGCCAGAATTTTGCCATCGGCCAGAAAATCAATTTCTTCTTCCGGAAAATCAATCGCTGCTTCCACATGCAAACGCAGATGAATCAGTTTTTCTAAAACCGTATTGACCTTGGTTGAAAATGCGCCTTGCAGGGAGCGTACCGCTGAACGTGCTGCAGCCTGCGAGGTCGCGTCAATCAGGTCGGCAATCGCTTCGGCCTGTACCAGATCAAGCTTGCCATTTTCAAAGGCGCGCATGGAAAACTCGCCAGCTTTGGCCGCGGTCGCACCGAGTTCCAGTAAACGTGCCAGCAGGGCATTTTGAATGACCGGGCCGCCATGACCTTGCAGTTCCACCACGTCTTCACCGGTAAAGGAGTTCGGATTGGGGAAACAAATCACCAAACCTTCATCCATCACCTCACCGCTAGCCTCATAAAACTGGCGGAAGCCGGCAAAACGGGCTTTTGGCAGCTGCTTTTGGGTCAGGGCTTCAGCAATGGCATAGGATTTAGGACCAGACAGGCGAATTACCCCCACACCGCCACGCCCGGGTGGAGTGGCAATCGCAGCAATTGTTGTGGTTTGGGTCAGCATAAATTCACCTGTCGCAATGCTTAAAGTCGGGCCAAAAAAAATCCGCCTAAGAGTATCATCTTAAGCGGATTTATTCAGCTCGTCAGTACAACTTAGTTGACTGGGGTCGCTTCATCACGTTTGGCACGGTCTTTCTCAACAGATTTGTTGATCAGGCCTTGCTGCAAGATGGTGATCAGGTTGTTGACAATCCAGTACAACACCAGACCCGCCGGGAAGAACAGCAGGAACACAGTAAAGATCACTGGCATAATGCGGAAGACTTTAGCCTGCATAGGATCGGTCGGCTGCGGGTTCAGCATTTGCTGGATATACATGGTCGCACCCATGATCAGCGGCAAGATAAACCAAGGATCCATTGCCGATAAATCCTGAATCCAGAGTAACCATGGCGCATGACGCAGCTCTACAGATTCCATCAGTACCCAGTACAGGGCCAGGAAGATTGGCATTTGCAGTAACAGCGGTAAACAGCCGGCCAGCGGATTGACCTGTTCACGTTTGTACAGGGCCATCATCTCTTGCGAGAAGCGCATCCGGTCTTCACCGAACTCTTCTTTCATGCGCTGCATTTCAGGTGCAATCACACGCATTTTCGCCATAGAACGGTAGCTCTTCGACGATAATGGCCACAGAATCAGCTTCACCAGAATGGTCAACAGAATAATTGCCCAGCCCCAGTTCCCCACTAAGCCGTGGAAGAATTCCAAGCCTACAAACAGCAGTTTGGCAATTGGCCATAACCAGCCATAATCCACAGTCTGATTCAGACCAGTGGCCAGATCTTTCAGCTCTGACTGGATTTTTGGACCGCTATAGAAGGTCGCATCGACTTCTGCCACTGTACCCGCCGGTACATTAATGGTTGGCGAAGTAAAGCCGATAATATTCATATTATCGCCTGATTTACGCGATTCCAGCTTGGCGCTATACGGTTGGCCATCGGCCTGGGTCAGTTTCAGGTTACCCGGCACCCATGCACTCACGAAGTAGTGCTGTACCACCGCAACCCAGCCGCCAGTCGCTTCAACATTCAGTTTTTCTTCAGTGAAGTTGTCGAATTTCAGCTTGTTGTAGTGTTCATCCGGTGTCCCCCAGGCGCCGCCCAGGAAGGTACCCAAAGTGAAAATGCCCTGGTCCGATTTACCCGGATCATCCGAGTTATCGCGTTTGATCTGACCAAACATTTGACCTTGCCAGTTCTGGCCACTGCGGTTTACCACTTTGTGGTTGACCACAATCGGATATTCGCCTTGCTTGAAGCTGAAGGTCTTGATAATTTCTACACCGTCAGCAGTTTTGTACACCATTGGTACATTTAACACTTTCACCGCTTCACCGTCCTGATTCTGAACGGCTTTGGCATCTTCCAGGCTATAGCTTAATTTTTCAACTTCATAGTTTGGACGACCATTACGGCTGCTGTCTGGTCCATTCAGACCAATCAGGCCTGACTGAGCGACATAGGTACGTTTGTCATCGCTTTCAAGCATTACAAACGGTGCATCACTGTCTTTATTTTTGTCATGATTGAGTAATTCAACACGAACAATATCACCACCTTTTGGATTGATCCAAAGATGATAAAGGTCAGTTTGTACTGAAATAAGCTGCTGACTTACAGGTGCAGTGGCATCTGTGGTTTGAGTCTGCTGCGCTGAAATATTTGCCTGCGGTACATCAGAAGCTGCTGTAGCGGTTTGGCCATTTGGCAAATCTGCAGACACTTCATGTGAAACCACCGCAGCCTGTTGCTGTGGTTGGGTTTCAGCATTTCCATAATCTTTTTGCCAAGCCAAAATGAGCAAATAAGCGACAACAAACATGGCCCCGAGAATTGCAATCCTGGCCCATTGTTGCATATCTATTACCCCAAGTGGTTAGAGTGATTTTGGTTCAATAAACGTTCACGAAAGGGTACAGCAATGTGACCCGTTTGAGAATCTATTTGCTGAAATGAAATAAAACGAATTGCTTTGGCCGGTACAGGGTCATAGCCCGAACCACCCCACGGATGACAACGACAGATACGTCTAGTCGCCAGCCACACACCACGTCCGGCCCCATGGATCTGGACTGCTTCCAGGGCATATTGAGAACAGGTTGGAATATAGCGACAACGTGGTCCAAGAAGCGGACTAATCGCAATCTGATAGAAACGAATCAACCAATGCAGTAAACGTACCATTGGTCATCTCTACTGATGTGGGGAGGGAGCTATTTTAGAATGCTTTTTGGCAAGGCGGTGCAATTTCTGCCAAGCAAATTGTAATTGCTGATGTAACTCTGCATTTGGCACTGTTTCAATCCCCATTTTGGGCATCACCACAATATCCAGCACAGCAAATTGCTGTTGATGCAGGCGAAAACTTTCGCGAGCAAGTCGTTTTACTCGATTTCTTTCGTGTGCACGACGCACTTTTTTCTTGGCAACAACAATACCCAAACGGCTGTTCAGCAGTTCGGACGGTTTTGCCAGAAATAAGAAATGGGGTTGATGCACTTTAAAAAGCGCACCATTAAACACATCTTTATAATCGGCAGCACAGCGTATACGAAGCTCTGTGCTGAAGCCATAAAGTGATGTCATAACACCCAAGTCGATGCAGCGTGACTGATTAAACAGTTAAGCTGTGACGACCTTTTGCACGACGGCGAGCTAATACTTGACGACCAGCTTTAGTAGCCATACGAGCACGGAAACCATGAACGCGTTTACGCTTTAATTCAGATGGTTGGAATGTACGTTTCATGTCGAAACTCCAAAAATGATCTTTCTATAAAGGTCCGCGATTTTAGTGCTCATTGCTTGAGCTGTCAATCAAAAACACGGTTTTCCTTTAAATAAGCCTAATTTTTATAAAAGGCCTTAAGTTTATCCAGGAATAGGCAATTGTACATATTCTGGCTTATTCACAAGCTATCCTATTGTTAAAAAATACAAAATAAGTTATAAACAATATTATTCACATAATTATCCACAAGACCATGTGAATAAATTTATTCTCTACAGGTTTAAATTCGAATTTAAATTTATTTTCAGTTTATCCACATCCGAGCACGCTCTAATATATAAATTCAAATTTATAAATTTAAATTTATTCTTATTAGGGTGGCTTTTTTATGTGGAAAAGCAATTTTTAAATTTAAAAAACATAGACTTTGCATGTGGATAACTGTGTTTTTATATTTTTAATACATTGTGGATAACTTTATGCTATATTTTATCCACAGCTTGCGGATAAACTTATCCACACCAGCTTTTAAATTTAAATTTAGATCTTGATGTTTGTTTTTTGGCTAAATTCGCTCAATTTCTCATGACAGATGTGGATAACTTGGTTAGAATGGCGACCCGCTTGCAGCGGACGAATGCGTTTTAAATTTAAAATGGAATAAATAGGGGTTTTCACATGCTTTGGACGGACTGCTTAAATCGCTTGCGACAAGAGCTCTCTGGGAATGTCTTTACGATGTGGATTCGCCCATTAGTTGCAGAAGAATCAGAAGATACTTTACGTTTATATGCACCGAACCCGTATTGGACCCGCTATATTCAGGAACATCATCTTGAGCTGATCACGATTCTGGCCGAACAACTGTCTGAAGGACGGGTACGTAAAGTTGAAATCCTGGTCGATTCCCGTCCGGGCGCCATTTTATCGGCCAGTGAACAGCCAGCGACCACCACCGCTGCTTTAGAGTCAGCACCGGCACCGGTCAGCCGTCCAAAAAAGGACAAAGAAGAGAGTGGCAGCAAAAACAGCCGCAAGCGTCAGTTAAACCCTTTATTTACCTTTTCTTTATTTGTAGAAGGCCGTTCTAACCAGATGGCGGCAGAAACCTGCCGTAAAGTATTGACCCATCTGGGCGCTTCACAACATAACCCGCTATTTTTATATGGCCCGACCGGTCTGGGTAAAACCCACTTGATGCAAGCGGTGGGGAATGCCTTGCTGCAGGCCAAGCCGAATGCCCGGGTCATGTATATGACTGCTGAAAGCTTTGTACATGACTTTGTTAGCTCGCTACAGCAGGGCAAGGTTGAAGAATTCAAGAAAAATTGCCGTTCACTCGATCTGCTCTTGGTGGATGACATTCATTTGCTGGCCGGTAAAGAAGCCAGTCTGGTGGAGTTTTTCTATACCTTTAATGCCTTATTGGATGAATCCAAGCAGATTATTCTGACGTCGGACCGTTATCCAAAAGAACTGACCGAACTGGACCCACGTCTGGTATCGCGTTTTTCCTGGGGCCTGTCGGTGGGGGTAGAACCGCCCGATATTGAAACCCGGATTGAAATTCTATTAAAGAAAGCCGAAAGCAGTGGCGTCGATTTACCGCGCAACTGTGCCTTGTTTATTGCCCAGCAGGTGGTCGCCAACGTGCGTGAACTGGAAGGCGCCTTAAATAAGGTGGTCGCAATTTCCCGTTTTAAAGGCACCGCGATTGATCTGGATGTGGTGCGTGAATCTCTAAAAGATGTGCTGGCGATTCGTGCGCGTACCATCAGTACCGAAAATATCCAGCGTGTGGTCAGTGAATATTTCCGTATCCCACTCAAAGAATTGGTCGGGCCAAAACGTACCCGGATTTATGCCCGTCCACGACAGCTGGCGATGGGGCTGGCCCGTGAACTGACCGGGGACAGTTTCCCTGAAATTGGCATGGCTTTTGGTGGTCGTGACCACAGTACCGTGATGCATGCCTGCGAGAAAGTACAAAGCCTGCGCGAAGAAGATCCAATCTTCAACGAGGACTATAAAAACCTGCAACGCCTGTTGCAAAGTTAGGCCGGTTTGGTCAAATTCTGTTCTTGCAATGCGGCATATTCTGCCGCATAGTACACTGCTAAAAAATTAATTTTTATCTTCATCATCTTCAGTTGTTAGAGGAATGTACCGTGCGTTTAAAAATCGCCAAAGAAAGCTTACTCAATGTTCTATCACATGTTGTAGGAGCGGTTGAACGTCGCCATACGTTAAACATTTTATCTAACGTGAAAGTTCAGGTGACCGAACAGGCGCTGACCATTACCGGTTCCGATCTGGAAGTTGAGCTGGTGGCCAGTACGGTTCTGGCTGAAGGTGCATGTTTACAGGCGGGTGAGACCACAGTGCCGGCACGTAAACTGATGGATATCTGTAAATCTTTGCCGACTGCGGCTTTAATTGACCTGCAGATTACTGAAGATCAGCGCTGTATTTTAAAATCAGGCAACAGCCGTTTCGTGTTGGGGACTTTACCAGCCGAAGATTATCCGTTATTGGCCACTGAAAATACTCAAGGCACACAGGTAGCGGTGACTCAGCGTGAATTAAAACGTTTATTTGAAAAAACTGCCTTTGCCATGGCGGTGCAGGATGTACGTTTCTATTTGACCGGCACCTTGCTGGAAATTGATGAAAACCAGCTGCGCGCTGTGACTACCGATGGCCACCGTTTGGCATTATGTGAAACCGGTGCCTCTTCAAATGCGACGCAGCCAATTCAGGCAATTGTGCCACGTAAAGCCGTGGGTGAATTACAGCGTTTGCTCAGTATTGAAGATGAGCAGCTGTCTTTGTTAATTGGTCGTGAACTGTTAAATGTAACCATTTCCGTGCCAAGCCGTGACAAAGAGCAGGGTGATATTACCGTACGTTTCACCACCAAGTTAATTGATGGTAAATTCCCGGATTACCGCCGTGTGATTCCACGTGGTGGCGATAAAGTGGTGATGATTGCACATGATGTCTTCAAGCAGTCGTTACAGCGTGTGGCGATTTTAAGTAATGAAAAATTACGCGGCGTATTCCTGAACTTTAATGCAGATTCACTGCAATTACGTGCCAACAACCCGGAGCAGGATGAAGCGATTGAAGACCTGGCCGTGCAATACAACAATGCACCGCTGGAAATGTCGTTCAATGCTCAATATCTGCTGGATGTATTAGGTGCACTGGATGGTGATGATGTGGCAATGACCATGACCGAAGCCAACCAGTCGGTACTGGTGCAAGACCCAGCGCAGCAAGATCAAACCTATGTTGTGATGCCGATGCGTGTCTAAGCTTGTATGTGATCTGACACGATTATGCATATTACGCGTTTAAATATAGAACGTGTTCGAAACTTAAAAGCGGTTGCACTCGTCGGGTTGCAGCCGTTTAATGTCTTTTATGGTGCCAATGGCTCCGGTAAAACCTCGATTCTGGAGGCCATTCATTTACTGGCCACCGGTCGTTCCTTCCGTACCCATATCCCCAAAAACTATATTCAGCATGATGCCCAAGATGCGATTGTATTTGCCCAGTCGCCCACCGAAAAAATCGGCATGCAAAAACTGCTGTCTGGGGAACAACTGATTAAGGTCAATGGTGATCATATTGCCACCCAGGGGCAGCTGGCCAAACTGCTGCCGCTACAACTGATTGATCCGCAAAGTACCGATATTATCGACCACGGCGCCAAACCGCGCCGGCAGTTGCTGGACTGGATGATGTTCCACGTGGAACCAGAGTTTTATCATGCCTGGCAATACTATTCGCGGGCCTTAAAACAGCGTAACAGCTTACTAAAAACCCGGCGTCATTTAAGCCTGGCCGAGCTGGAACCGTGGAACCAGATGCTGAGCCAGTATGGTGAAATGCTGCATCTGCAACGCTACAGTATTATCGAGCAGTGGCAGCATTATTTTCAGCAGGATTTACAGCAGTTGTTGCCCGATTTAAATATTCGCCTGGAATACCATCCGGGATTTCATCCGGAACCGGGTTTAATGAGCGATTTGGTCAATCATCATCAGAAAGATGTGGAGCGCCGTTATACCGAATATGGACCGCATCGCGCAGATTTACGTTTAAAAACAGCGACGGGCGATGCCGATGTGGTGCTGTCACGCGGACAAAAAAAGTTATTGATCATGGCTTTAAAACTGTCACAGATTGCAATGCTGCATGCGTGCAATAAGGAAACTGTGGTATTATTAGATGATCTGACAGCAGAATTAGATTTAACCGCACAACGACGTTTAATTGAGCGATTGAGCCAACTTGGTAGTCAAGTTTTTATTACCACCTTAGACCATGAATCAGTGCAGAATCACTTACATGATTTGTCTATTTCCTATCAATTATTCAATGTTGAAAACGGTACTGTTCAAGTTGTTGTGCAATAGTTTTTTATCTTTGGATAGACCAGTTTTTACTAGGGAGAAACCATGAGTTCAGAAGATCAATCTGCCACTCAAACAGAACAAACCAATGAAAAGGCTTATGATTCCTCTAGTATCAAAGTATTACGTGGCCTAGATGCTGTTCGTAAACGCCCGGGCATGTATATCGGTGATACAGATGATGGTACCGGTTTGCACCACATGGTGTTCGAGGTGGTCGATAACGCGATTGACGAAGCGCTTGCCGGCCATTGTGACGAGATTCTAGTCACTATTCATGAAGATGAATCGGTATCTGTGGCCGATAACGGTCGCGGCATTCCAACCGACATTCACCCGGAAGAAGGCGTATCGGCTGCCGAGGTGATTCTGACCATCCTGCACGCCGGCGGTAAGTTCGACGACAACAGTTATAAAGTGTCGGGCGGTCTGCACGGGGTCGGGGTATCGGTGGTAAACGCCCTGTCGAGCAAACTGGAACTGACCATTAAACGTGCCGGTCAGATTCATCAGCAGGAATACCGTCATGGTGATCCGCAATATCCATTAACTGTGGTTGGTGAAACAGAAGAGACCGGAACCATGGTTCGTTTCTGGCCAAGCGCCGAGACTTTCAGCCAGACCATTTTTAATGTCGATATTCTGGCGCGCCGTTTACGTGAACTGTCGTTCCTGAATGCCGGTGTACGTATTGTTCTGAAAGATGAGCGTATTAACCTGGAACATATCTATGACTATGAAGGTGGTCTGTCTGAGTTCGTGAAATATATTAACGAAGGCAAAAACCATCTGAATGATATTTTCCATTTTACCGTGCAGGCAGAAAATGGCATTGGAGTTGAAGTTGCGTTGCAATGGAATGATTCTTATCAGGAAAATGTACGCTGCTTTACCAACAATATTCCGCAAAAAGATGGCGGTACCCATTTAGCCGGTTTCCGTGCCGCGTTGACCCGTGGTTTAAACAGCTACATGGAAAACGAAAACCTGCTCAAAAAAGAGAAAGTGGTGGTTTCCGGGGATGACGCACGTGAAGGTTTGACCGCAATTATTTCGGTGAAAGTGCCTGATCCAAAATTCTCTTCACAGACCAAAGAAAAACTGGTGTCGAGTGAGGTAAAACCTGCAGTCGAGCAGGCCATGAATAAATCCTTCTCGGAATATTTACTGGAAAACCCGCAAGCGGCCAAATCGATTGCCGGCAAGATTATTGATGCAGCGCGTGCCCGTGATGCAGCGCGTAAAGCACGTGAAATGACCCGTCGTAAGAGCGCGCTGGATATTGCCGGTTTACCGGGTAAACTGGCCGATTGTCAGGAAAAAGATCCAGCTTTATCTGAACTGTATCTGGTCGAGGGTGACTCTGCGGGTGGTTCAGCCAAGCAAGGCCGTAACCGTAAAATGCAGGCGATTTTACCGCTAAAAGGTAAGATCCTGAACGTGGAACGTGCCCGTTTTGACAAGATGATTTCATCGGCAGAAGTCGGCACCTTGATTACTGCACTGGGCTGCGGAATTGGCCGTGAAGAATATAACCCGGACAAGCTGCGTTATCACAAAATCATTATCATGACCGATGCCGACGTCGATGGTTCGCACATCCGTACCTTGCTGCTGACGTTCTTCTTTCGTCAAATGCCGGAGCTGGTGGAACGTGGTCATATCTATATTGCCCAGCCACCGCTGTACAAGCTGAAAAAAGGTAAGCAGGAACAGTACATTAAAGACAATGAAGCACTGGAAACCTATCTGATTTCCAATGCCATTGATGAACTGGCCCTGCATGTCAGCGCAGATGCACCGGCGATTCGTGGTGAAGCACTGGCTTCGGTGATTGCCGATTATCAGACCTCGCAAAAGAGCCTGAGCCGTTTAACCTTGCGTTATCCAGCCAGCCTGTTAGATGGTTTGCTGGCGCAAGAGGCGTTCAAGCTGGATCAGGCGCATGATCTGGATTATGTACAGGCTTGGGGTGAGCAGCTGTGTGCCTATATCGCGGCCACTCAAAGCAGTTTACGTCCTGAACTCAGCATCGAAACCTTTGACAAAGAAGATGCGGAAGGACAGAAGTCTGCGATTTACTGGCCACGTATTACCATTTATGTGCATAACCTGCCACATGCCTATTTGCTGGATGCCGGTTTACTCGGTTCGGGTGAGTACGCACGTTTGCTGAAGAACTCGAAGAGCTGGTTTAGCCTGATTGAAGAAGGCGCGTACTTGCAAAAAGGCGAGCGCAAGATTCAGGTCAACAGCTTCCATCAGGTCTGGCAGCATATTCTGCAGGACTCACGCCGCGGCATGATGATCCAGCGTTATAAAGGTCTGGGTGAAATGAATGCCGAGCAGCTTTGGGAAACCACCATGGACCCGGAAAACCGTCATATGCTGCAGGTGACCATTGAAGATGCGATTGAAGCAGATCGGATGTTCTCATGTTTAATGGGCGATGATGTGGAACCACGTCGTGCTTTTATTGAAGAGAACGCCCTGAATGCCGATATTGATGCCTAAGGGCATGATTTAAAAAAAGCGCCTGCGGGCGCTTTTTTGTTGGCGCGATGGATTAGGGCGTGAGAATAATTTTGCGGCAATCCTGTTCGCGTTGATCAAAAATACGATAGCCCTCGGCAGCATCGGCCAGTTTCATACGGTGGGTAATAATCACTTCGGGGGACAGGTCGCCATTTTCAATCCGTTCCAGTAATTCGGGCAGGTACCGATGCACATGGGTCTGGCCCATCTTGAAGGTCAGGCCTTTATCAAAGGCATCACCGAACAGGAAACCGTGAATTGGACCGGCATAGACGCCCGGCACACTGACCACGCCGCCACGGCGCACTGCGGCAATACACTGGCGCAGGGCAAAGCCGCTGGAGCCTTCCAGTTTCAGGTTGGTCATCACGGTTTCAATCATGCTGCCTTTGGCTTCAAAACCAATTGCATCAATGACCGCATCGACACCCCGATGGCCGGGAGTATTGTCAATAATAAACTCGGCCGCATCCATTTCATCAAAATTGACTGGAATCGCGCCATAGGTTTCATGGGCAAACTGCAGCCGGTAATGGTGATGATCGACCATAAAAATCTGTTCAGCGCCAAGCATCCGTGCACAGGCCGCTGACAGTAATCCCACGGGTCCGGCACCATAAATGGCTACACTGGAGCCTTTGCCAATTTGTGCATTGGTCACCGCCTGCCATGCGGTTGGCAGAATATCGGTCAGGAATAGCACTTTTTCATCTGGCAGTGAACCGGGAACTTTAAAAGGACCGATATTGCCTTTGGGGATTCGCACATAATCGGCCTGTCCACCCGGCACGCCGCCATAAAGATGACTGTAGCCAAACAGCGCTGCACCCGGTGGAATCTGTTTTTTATTCAGAATGGCGCCGCGGCCCGTATTGGTATTTTCACAGGAGGCAGTCAGCTCATGTTCACAGAAAAAGCAGTGACCACAAGCAATCACAAAGGGAATAATCACCCGGTCGCCTTTTTTTACTGCCGTGACCTCGGGGCCGACTTCTTCGACCACGCCCATAAATTCATGGCCAAAAATATCGCCGTGTTCTGTGGCCGGAATTTTACCGCGATATAAATGCAGATCTGAGCCACAAATGGCAGTAGCGGTGACGCGAAGGATGACATCATCCGGTTCCTGAATAATTGGGTCAGGCACCGATTCAACTCTTACATCTCGGGTTCCATGATAGGTTAAGGCACGCATAGAATTTCCTCTCTTGGCTAGCAGAAGGCCAGACCCGCGCATTGAGCCGGCCACATTTCTTCATGATGAGATGCGCGGCTGTAAATTTATGTATAAAAAAACCGGCCAAGCTGTGTGCAAGAGGGCTTTATATTGCAGTTCAGTAAGTGCAATCAGAGCTAAAACGGAGAGGAAAACAGCTATTGGTGAGCATCCTCCTTGATCTTTTTAAAGAAAACAGACGGGCTAAAAAGAGGAGTGATCATAAAGTGGAAATAAAAAAGATAGCCACTGGGGCTATCTTGAGGGGAAGGTTTCGGAAGAAACGGGATTAACTGTTCTGGAATGATTGTTCCAGGGTTTCCAGTTCCATCATCAGTTCCAGCATGGTTTCTTCGGCCTGTTCCAGCGTGGCTTTTAAGCTGGTCTGTTCATTCATCAGCTTGAGCAGATCTTCTTTACGCGAAGCTTCATACAGGCTGCTGTCAGCCAGCTGTTCTTCAATACTGGCCAGACGGGGCTGGATTTTTTCAATCTGGCTTTCACATTGTTCAATTTTTTTCCGCAGCGGACGGGTTTCTTCACGGCGCTGCGCCGCCAGTTTGCGCTGTGCTTCTTTATCAACTTTGGCCGGTGCGGCAGTCTTGTTGGTACTTGCGCTGGCCTGTGCCAATGCGGTTTGGGCATTGATCTGCTGCTGACGGGCCTCACGTAACCATTTGGCATAATCCTGCAAATCACCGGAAAATTCAGTACAGCGTCCGGCATGCACCAACAGCAGGTCATCACAGACACTGGCGATTAGCTGACGTTCGTGCGATACCAGTACCACTGCGCCTTCAAAGTCCTGTAAGGCCATGCTCAGGGCATGACGCATGTCTAAATCCAGATGGTTGGTCGGTTCATCCAGAATCAGTACATTCGGGCGCTGCCAGACAATCAGGGCCAAGGCCAGACGGGCGCGTTCACCGCCGGAGAAGCTTTCGCACGGCGTATCCATACGTTCGCCGCTAAAACCAAAACTGCCGAGGAACGAACGTAGGGTGGCTTCACTGATCTGTTTGTCGGCCAGACGTGACAATTGCAGCATCGGGCTGGCCTGCGCATCCAGTGCATCCATCTGATGCTGGGCAAAGTAACCAATATTCAGCAGTTCAGAGGCTTTGCGCTGGCCATTTAAAAGCGCTAAATCACCAACCAGTGATTTAATTAGAGTAGATTTGCCGGCGCCGTTCATGCCCAGCAGGCCAATACGCGAGCTTGGGGTAATCTGCAGACTGATTTTGCTGGCAATACTTTTGCCCGGATAGCCAATTTCTGCCTGATCCAGAGTCAGTAAGGGTGAACTCATTTTGGTGGGTTCACGGAAACTGAAGGTAAACGGGGTATCGACATGCGCCGGTGCCAGCAACTGCATTTTTTCCAGCTGTTTAATCCGGCTTTGCGCCTGACGCGCCTTGGTGGCTTTGGCTTTAAAACGGTCAATAAATTTTTGCAGATGTGCGCGGGCTTCAACCTGCTTTTCAAAGGCCTGTTGCTGCTGGGCCAGACGTTCGCTGCGGGTCACTTCAAAGGTCGAGTAATTGCCGGTATATAAGGTCAGTTCCTGATTTTCAATATGCAGGATATGATCGGTCACTGCATCGAGAAAATCGCGGTCATGTGAAATCAGGATTAAAGTGCCTTCATAGGCATTGAGCCAGTCTTCAAGCCATAAAATGGCATCCAGATCCAAGTGGTTGGTTGGCTCATCCAGAAGTAGTAAGTCGGAGCGGCTCATCAGGGTGCGTGCCAGATTTAAACGCATGCGCCATCCACCGGAGAAACTGGAGACATCCAGACGTAGCTGATGTTCCATAAAACCTAAACCAGCCATCAGCTGGGCGGCTTTAGATGGGGCAGAATAGCCATGAATTTCATCAAAACGGCCATGTAATTGTGCCAGTTCGCTGTTACTGAGCTGTTCAGGTTGTGCCAGCTGTTTCTGAATCTGCCAATATTCTTCATCGCCCGATAACACAAAATCCAGCGCCGGCATATCTAGGGCTTTGACTTCCTGGGCCATGTGCGCAACGGTCCAGCCCGATGGACGGGTCAGGCTGCCTTCATCTGCCCCCAGTTCTCCCAATAAGGCGGCAAATAAGGTCGATTTGCCGGCGCCATTGACTCCGGTGAGGCCAACTTTCCAACCCGGATGGATCTGCATGGACGCTTTTTGAAATAAGACACGACCACCACGGCGTAAAGAGACTTGGTCAAATTGAATCATTGGACTCACTAAACTCAGGAACAGAATGCGCCTATTCTAAAGGATGCGCTCTGGAAAACAAAAAGCTGGCGCAGTTTATTTCAGGTGCTACAGCAACACATCGAAAAAAATAATGAAAAAGCGGGCGCCGTGTCATCTATCGGAAAGCGGCTATGCAGGTTTTTTTTATAAAACCAAGCCCGATATATTAAAATTTCTGATAAAAAACAAAAACAAATGTACGGTGACAAAAATGAAAAACGGAGTTTTGTTGTTGTCGACACTGGCCTTGTGTGGCGTCAGTGGCCTGGCTCAGGCCAATCTGCAGGTCTGTGTTTTTGATCTGTTGGGACGGGCCGGAGAATCCTATAAATTGCTGGAAGAATGGGCCTTGGCCAGCAAGCGCTGGGGCAGCAATGTCAGTCTGAAAGCCTATCAGGATGAAGCCCAGGTCGAGCGCGATTTTAAGGCGGGCAAGTGTGATGGTGCCTATATGACCTCAATGCGGGCGCGGCAATACAATAAATTTGCCGGTTCGATTGATGCACTGGGCGGTGTGCCAAGTAATAGCATTGCCCAGAAAGCCATTAGTTATGTGCTGGACCGGCGCAATAACCGCCGTCTGGTGACCCGGATTGGCCAGGAAACCTTTGAAGTGGCTGGCATCGGCCAGATTGGCTCGGCCTATATTTTTGTTAAAGATCGGGCCATGAACTCGGTTGAGCACATCAAAAACCGGAAATTTGCGATTCTGCATTATGATCCGGCACAAAAAATGATGGTGGAGCGGGTCGGTGGTATTGCAGTCGATTCCGATATTTCCAATTTTGTACGCAAGTTTAATCAGGGCGAGGTTGATATTGTGGCCGCACCGGCCTATGCCTTTAAACCGCTGGAAATTGAAAAAGGTTTGGGCACACGCGGTGCCATGATTGATTTTCCGGTGGTCAATGTCACGGCGGACCTGATTATCCGGCCAGAAAAATTCGCAGATGGTTTTGCAGTGCAGTCCCGGCGCTGGTTTGTCCAGCAGATTCCGAAAAACTTTGCCATGGTGAAACGTCTGGAAGCGGAAATTCCAAATAAATACCGCACCCGACTCAGCAAGGAAGATCAGGACAAATACCAGAAACTGCTACGTGATGGCCGCATCGAACTGACTGAAAAAGGCATTTATGATGGCTCGATGATGCGGGTACTGAAACGGGCACGTTGTACGGTAGAACGCACCAATTTTGAATGTTCACTTGGCGGTGAATAGAGAAAATGGTTATAAGTTTGTAAAAAAGTGGCCACGATGTGTAAATTTTCGCCGCGCTACCTGAAATTTTTAAGCCATTGAAAATGCTGCTGATCTCTGCAATTTGTGGGTTTGAGATCAGCAGCTGTATAAATTGAATTGGTCACGATTTAAAAATATTTGGAGTAAAAGCTCTATTTTTTTAAAAACAAGTTGCTTAATATTCAGCAAGTGTATGGACACTCTTGATGAAAGACGATTCTGTAAGGACAAATACAATGAAAAAAACAATTCTCGCGCTTTCTGCGCTGGCTACTTTGGGTATGGCCAGCAATGCTCAGGCAGCCAAGGTCGATGTATGTATCTTCGATTTACTCGGCAAATCTGGTGAATCTTATCAAATGGCCCAGGAATGGGCGCTGGCCGCGAAAGGCTGGGGCGCAGACATCAACCTGATTCCCCGTCAGGATGAAGCCGTGGCCGATAATGACTTTAAAGCTGGCAAATGTGATGCGGTTTTCCTGACTGCGATGCGTGCCCGTCAGTACAATAAATTTGCCGGTTCAATTGATGCGCTGGGCGGTGTGCCCAGCAATGCCATTGCCCAACGTGCGATTACTTTTGCCCTGGACAAACGTAATGCCGGCAAAATGGTCACCAATCTGGGGGGTAAAAAATATGAAGTGGCGGGAATTGCACCTTTAGGTTCGGCCTTTATTTTCGTCCGTGACAAGAATATTGATTCGATTGAAAAAGCTGCCGGCAAGAAATTTGCGGTACTGGGCTATGACGATGCACAAAAAATTATGGTGCAACGTGTCGGTGCTCAGGCGGTAATCTCCGATGTGTCTAACTTTGTGGCGAAATTTAATAATGGCCAGGTCGATATGGTTGGTGCGCCAGCCTATGCCTATAAGCCGCTGGAAATCTATAAAGGCTTGGGCAGCAAAGGCGCCATGTTTAATTTCCCGGTACTGCATGTGACGGCTGATTTAGTAATTAGTCCGGAGAAATTCCCGGCTGGTTTTGGCCAGAAATCGCGTGACTGGTTCTCGAAAAATCTGCCAAAAAGTTTGGGCATGATTAAACGTCTGGAAGCAGGCATTCCAGCCAAATACAAAATGAACCTGAGCGCGGAAGAGAAAACCAAATACCAGAAACTGTTACGTGAAGGGCGGATGGATATGACCAAGCGCGGTATTTATGATGCGTCGATGATGAGCGTACTCAAACGTGCCCGCTGTTCTGTCGATAAAGCCAACTTCGAGTGTTCACTGGGCGGTGAATAAGCTTCATTTTTAAGGAAAAACAACCCGGCATCTGTGCCGGGTTGTTGCATCTGGAACCTTGTCACTTGGGCCATTGCAGTTCAGATCAAATCACGTAAGCTAATCAAAAATAATAGTTTCATCTTTGCCCAAGCCTAAAAAATAGAGATGAGTTGTTTCATCAAAGGCATACAGACAGGAGGAGCAGGAGAGCGTGATCTCCAAGGGTAAAAAGAACAAGGATGGATGCGCTAAAATAGCTTTTTAAAACATTAAACACGATTCAGTACAACTGAAAACAACAAGAACAGCGATAAAGGAAAGATCAATGAAATATTATGCTCAAGGCATCGCACTGGCTGCAGTGATGGGACTCGGTGCGACTGCAGCACAGGCCAAGCAGACAGTGTGTGTCTTTGATTTAGTGGGAAAAAGTGGTGATGTGTATGCGCTGATGCTGGACTATCAGCTGGCGGCCAAAGCCTGGGGCGCCGATATTGAACTGCGCGTCGGGCAGAATGAAGCGGTAATTGCCGAAGATTTTAAAGCCGGTAAATGTGACGGGATTAGTGTCACCGGTATGCGCGGGCGTCAATTTAACAGCTTTACCGGTTCTCTGGATGCGATTGGTGCAATTCCCGATTTAAATCTGGCGGTCAAAGTCATGCAGGGACTGGCCAGTCCGAAATTTTCCCGCTTCATGACTCAGGGCCAGTATGAAGTGGCTGGTGTAGTGCCTGTTGGTGATGCCTTTTTAATGGTCAATGACCGCAGTATTAATACCGTGGCCAAAGCTGCCGGTAAAAAAATTGCGGTCCTGGATTATGACCAGGCACAAAAAATTATGGTGCAGCAGATTGGCGCGCAGGCAGTCAGTTCAGATGTCACCAACTTCGGCAGTAAATTCAATAACGGTCAGGTCGATATTATTGGTGCGCCGGCCGCCGTGTTTAAGCCACTGGAGCTGCATAAGGGCTTGGGCAGTAAAGGCGCGATTGTGAATTATCCGATTTTACAGGTGACTGGCAATATTATTATTCGCCCGAACAAGTTCCCGGCCGGTTTTGGCCAGAAATCACGGGAATGGGTCAAAGGTCAATTGCCACGTGCCTTTAACATCTTGGGTAAAATGAAAGCCGATATTCCGCAAAAATACTGGATGAATATTCCGGCAGCCGACAAACCGGGCTATCAGAAGATGATGCGTGAGGCGCGGATTGACCTGACCAAACGTGGCATTTATGACAAACGCATGATGAAGCTGCTGTGGCAATTCCGCTGTAAGCAGGATCCGAAAAACTTCGAATGCGGCCTGCAGGATGAGAATTACAAACAATCTTGATAAAATTAGTCTGAATTGACTTTGAATTGAACATGACTGACCATATATTGGGTATGTTATACTTGATATGTGGTCTTTTCTGTTAAAAGACATTTGAATCGAACGAGGAATCCGACATGAATGCCCAAGCCCTTGTGCTGACTGACAATGCTGCGAACAAAGTACGCCAATTGCGTGACAGTGAAGGCAACCAAGATTTAATGTTACGCGTTTATGTGACCGGTGGTGGTTGTTCGGGCTTCTCTTACGGTTTTAACTTTGCTGAAAGCATGAATGAAGATGATGCTGAATTCGTGAATGGTGACGTAAAAATGCTGGTCGATTCACTTAGCTATCAATATCTGGTCGGTTCAGTGGTGGACTATTTAGAAGGTCTGGAAGGTTCACGTTTTGTGGTTCAAAATCCGAATGCCACGACTACGTGTGGCTGTGGTTCTTCTTTCTCGATTTAAGCAGAATTTTAAAATACTCAGCCCTCTATTTTGAGGGCTTTTTTAATATCTTTTTTAATATAAAGAGATTGGCCTAGACTGCGGTCAATGTTCCTAAAATCCGGTAGCCTTTGGCCCCAGTCACAGCCGGGAAATTGCCACTTTGCTGGTTCAGAAAACGCATCGCCAACCAGGCAAAAGCAGTGGCTTCCACCCAGGTCGGGTTAATACCTAAATCCGCCGTGGTCTGTACACTCCACTCATGTTTGCGTAAGCGCCAGCGCAGCTGTTCCAGTAAATAGGAATTATAGGCACCGCCCCCACAAACATAGACTTCACCGGTGTCCATGCCCGAGCGGTAAATGGCTTTTTTAATCGCGCGGGTGGTCAGTTTTAACAAGGTGGCCTGTACATTTTCCGGGGTATCTTCCAGTTCCTGATAGGCCAGGTCATTGCGCCAGTCGGCAATCTGTTCATCCAGCCATTCCAGGTTAAAATCTTCACGGCCGGTGCTTTTTGGCGGCTCTTTGGAAAAATATTCATGTGCCTGTAGCCGGTCCAGCAGACTGCGAATTGGCTGTCCATAAGCCGCCCAGTTGCCGTTTTCATCATAAGGCTGGCCGGTGTAGCGTTCACACCAGGCATCCATCAGGATATTGGCCGGGCCGGTATCAAAACCATAGACTTTTTCCGGCTGTCCGGCAGGCAACATGCTGACATTGGCAATCCCGCCCAAATTCAGAATCACCCGGTGGATGCTGTCATGCTGGAACACGTCCTGATGAAAAGCTGGTACCAACGGAGCACCTTGTCCACCGGCAGCCATATCACGCCGGCGGAAATCCGAGACCACCGGCAGCTGGGTTATTTCGGTAATAATATTTGGATCACCAATTTGCAGGGTAAAGCCATGTTCAGGCCGGTGGCGGATGGTCTGGCCATGTGAACCAATGGCACGAATCTGGCTGCGATCAAGCTGGTGTTCTTCAATCAGGCGGTTAATGCCATGTCCAATCATTTGCGCCAGCGCCACATCGGCTTTGCCCATCCGGTCAATTTCATTGTCATCCGGCAGGGTCAGGGCCATCAGTTCATCGCGTAAATCGGGATCGAAGCTCAGGGTCAGGGTGGCATGAAGCTGTAAAGGATCAAAAGAAGCAGCAACAATATCGACACCATCCATACTTGTGCCGGTCATTACCCCAATATAGATCGCTGTCATGGTTATTCTTAAGCCTGCAATGTGCTGAAAAAGTGTTAGTATATCGCACAAATTGAATAACTGATGTGTTTGGGTTTTGTGATGTCAAATTTCTTGCCAGCTGAAGAACAACTTGCTCTCATCCAACGAGGTACGCATGAAATTATTTCTGAAGAAGATCTTCTAAAGAAATTAAAAGAGAACCGTCCTTTAAAAATTAAAGCGGGCTTTGACCCGACTGCACCTGACCTGCATTTGGGTCATACGGTTTTAATTAACAAGCTGAAAGTGTTCCAGGATTTGGGGCACGAGGTCTTCTTCCTGATTGGTGACTATACTGCCATGATTGGTGACCCGACCGGTAAGAGCGCGACCCGTCCGCCGTTGTCACGCGAGCAGGTACTGGAAAACGCCAAAACCTATCAGGAACAGGTGTTCAAGATTCTTGATCCAAACAAAACCAAAGTGGTGTTTAACTCGGAATGGTTTGCTAGTAAAACAGCGGCCGATTTAATTCAACTGGCCTCACAGCAAACTGTGGCGCGTATGCTGGAGCGTGATGACTTCACCAAGCGTTATAACAACCAACAACCGATCGCGATTCACGAATTTTTGTATCCATTGGTACAAGGTTATGACTCGGTGGCCTTACAAGCCGATGTGGAGTTAGGTGGTACAGACCAGACCTTTAACTTGTTGATGGGACGTACCTTACAAGGCCGTTATAACCAGGAAGCACAGGTGTGTATTACCGTGCCAATTCTGGAAGGTTTAGATGGCGTCAACAAGATGTCGAAATCATTAGGCAACTATATTGGTGTATTTGATGCCCCAGGCGCGATGTATCAAAAAGTGCTGTCTATGCCGGATTCACTGATTGAGCGTTATTTTGACCTGCTCAGCTTCAAGTCTGTGGCAGAAATCCAGCAATTACTGAAAGAAGTGGCTGAAGGTCGTAATCCGCAGGATGTGAAAAAGATTCTGGCGCTGGAACTGGTCGAGCGTTTCCACGGTGCGGAAGCTGCAGCCAATGCGCATAAAGGTGCCGGTAACCTGATTACCGAAGGTGAATTGCCAGAAGGTACACCAGAAGTGACCATTTCACGTGGCGAATATGGCGGCGAGATTTTCATTGCTTCTATTTTACGTGCAGCAGGTTTAACCAAAAACGCGGCACAAGCCAAAGATGCTGTCGGTCGTGGTGCAGTGAAAGTTGATTGGCAACCAGTCGATGCCTCATTCTCGGTCAAAGAAAACGTGACCTTGATTGTACAGGCCAGTAAAAAGGCCATTGCCAAAGTCACCTTTACCGACTAAAAACGCAGTTAAGTATTTGAATTAAAAAGCAGGCTTCGGTCTGCTTTTTTTATTCCCTTTAGCCGTAAAACCTCGCCCTTCAGGGCGGGGATATAAGGCTGCAATCCGCTAGTCCCCCTTGTGGGGATTAGCTAGGATTGCTAATGCGGTGTTTGCTGTTGTTGGATATATTGTTTAATAATCCCAATGGGAGCACCTCCACACGATGCAGCGAAATAACTAGGCGACCACAAAGCATTCCCCCATAATTTGTTTTTAATTTCAGGGTGTTTAGTTCTTAAAATACGACTAGATGCACCTTTTAGGCTGTTAACCAAGCTAGAAATAGCTACTTTTGGTGGATAGTTCACAAGTAAATGAACATGATCATGCTCACCCTCAAATTCTACCAACTTAGCTTCAAAGTCTAAGCAAATGCGCTTGAATACTTCATTCATAGTTTCGAGCATAGCTTTGGTAAAAACATCTCTACGATATTTAGCCACAAAGACTAAATGAACGTGCATATTAAAAACACAGTGACGACCTGTTCTAATCTCTTGACTATTATCCATAGACCAAATATATTTTAGTGATGAAGACACTTAAATTACGCATAAAAGACAAACATTGCAAGGTGCTAGACCAATTGGCATCTGAAGTTAATTTTGTCTGGAACTATGTCAATGATTTGTGTTTTAAACACTTGCAAAGAAAACAACAATTCTTTTCAGCTTACGATATTGCTAAATACACGAAAGGTACATCAAAAGAGTGTAATTTGCACAGCCAAACCATACAGGCAGTTGCGGAAGAATTAGTTACTCGAAGAAAGCAATTTAAAAAAGCCAAGCTAAAATGGCGTGTCAGTAACAAAAAAAACGCTAGACGTTCTCTCGGTTGGATTCCATTTAAAAAAGTGGCGGTGAAATATGCCGATGGGTATGTCCAATACGGCAAGCATCAATTCAAGCTATGGGACAGTTACGGACTAAGTAAATACAATGTTAAAACAGGCTCGTTTGTCGAGGATAGCCGAGGGCGTTGGTATGTATGTCTTGTGGTTGATTCAATTAAAACAGAGAAAACCACCGCTAAAACCTCAATTGGCATTGATCTAGGACTCAAAGACCTTGCGACTTGCTCAGATGGTGTAAAGTTCAAAGCCCCTAAAATCTATCGTCAATATGAACAAAAACTTGGTATTGCTCAAAGAGCAAGAAATAAAAAACGTGTCAAAGCGATTCATGCCAAGATCAAAAATCTACGTCAAAATATGCTGCATCAATTCAGTCATAAACTGGTGAATGAACATGCAGCCATCTTCGTTGGTAATGTGAATGCCAAAGCATTGGCACAGACAAAATTAGCTAAGTCTGTACTCGATGCAGGTTGGACGACCTTAAGAACCATGCTCAAGTATAAATGCGAGAACGCAGGGGTATGGTATGAAGAAGTCAATGAAGCCTATACCACCCAAACTTGCTCGTGCTGCGGCTCACGCTCCAGTAGTCTGAAAGGTAGAGCAGGACTTGGAATAAGAGAATGGCAGTGTGTGGAGTGCGGTACATTCCACGATAGAGATATAAACTCAGCACTGAATATTCTTGCGCTCGGACATGGGCGTCTCGCAGGAGGAATCTCCGTCCTTTAGGTCGGAGAGGATGTCAAGATATTGCTTATAAGATATTTAAATATTTAAATTTAAAAAAACCTTATAAAAACAAGAATTAAATTTTTCCGATTGTCTTGATTTTGTCATATTTTATGTTTAAGATTTATCCGTCTAAATATGTGGTGTCTACATATCTAGAGGGTAAATTGCTATTTGATGACGTTTCATCCCCAAGAAGCGTGGAAATAGCCGAAAATAATAATGACAATAACATATGGATCCGTAAAAGATTCAACTCCGAGGGAGAGATTTTGGGAGAGATCTCTTTCTTTTTTTTATCCAAAATTTAGCCTTTGACCTGAAAAAAAGCGGTTTTTTGAGCAGCTGGAGCACTATCTGCCCCATGGTTGCCCGCTGCAAAAATCCGGCGTATAAATAAATCCGGATCATCATTTCCATATAAAAAATAAACTCGAGCCAGAGGGAGCGCATGTATTCCTATAATACCGATACTCATGATCAGCAGCTGGATGCCATTTTACGTTTCCTGTTTGAATATCAGCCGCAAAGTGAAAAGCAGTTTGCCTATCAACCGGTCAAGACACTGTTTGAGCAATTAGAGCTGTCGGCCATGTATCAGCTATTTGCCCTGATTCACGAGCAACTGCCGCGTAAAGCCAGACTGCTGTTTGCGGCCGAAGATTATCGCGGTAAACAGGCACTGGTCTTAGAGGTGATGCAGCATATTCGCGAACGGGTTTAACTATTGTCATGAAATCTTGATCGTTTTTTCATCTGCCTTACATGTTCAGGCCATAGACTCAATCAGACAATTCCAATTAAAACACTGAGTCTCAGGGTAATTGCCAGATGAATATATTGAATAAAAAAACCATATTATCAATAGCCTGTCTTTCTGTTTTCATGACAGCCTGCGGGGATAATGACCGTCAGACTACTGCACCGACACCAGTAGTCGAGGGCAAAGCAGTTGAACTGAATATTCTGCATATCAATGACCATCACTCCCATTTAGATGAAGAGCACTGGAACTTTAGCCTGGCACAAGGGGCTGAGGAAGAAAATTATAGCGTCAGCCGGGGCGGTTTTGCTCGTGTCGCCGGTTTAATCAACCGTCTGGCAGAGGAATATCCGAATGTGATCAAACTACACAGTGGGGATGCGATTACTGGCGATCTATACTTTAACCTTTCTGAAGGTAAGGCCGATGCAGATGCCATGAATACGGTCTGCTTTGACAGTTTTGTGCTGGGTAACCATGAATTTGATGCCAAAGATGCAGGCCTACAGAAATTTATTAACTATCTGGATGCCGGTAACTGTGCCACACCAACCCGTATTGTATCGGCCAATGTGAATTTTGGGCCATCTTCGCCGCTGTATCAGACCCAGCGCATTGAAAAGTCGTTTATATTTGAACGTGGCGGTGAAAAGTTTGCCATTATTGGCCTGACCATTGCCGACAAAACCAAGAATGCCTCTCAGCCGAACAGTGACACTACGTTTGCCAATGAAGTTGAAGCGGCTCAACAGGAAATTGATCGCCTGAAAGCTCAAGGCATCCACAAGATTATCCTGCAAACCCATACCGGTTTTGCCCTGGATCAGCAACTGGCTGCGGCTTTAACTGATGTTGATGTGATTGTCGGCGGTGATTCACATACCTTATTAGGTCCGGACAGTTTAGAGGCGGTCGGCCTGAGTCCGAGTGGTGCGTATCCGACCCAAGCGCGAAATAAAGATGGTGATCTGGTCTGTATTGCCCAGGCCTGGCAGTACAGCTATGTGGTGGGTGATTTAAAGGTCAAGTTCAATCCGCAAGGCCAGGTGGAACAGTGTAGTGGCACACCGCACATTTTAGTGGGCGATGACTTTAAGCGTGAAAATACCGAGAGCAAACAGTTTGAAGCCTTAAATGCAACCGAACAGGCGGCGCTGCTGGAGCGTTTTAAAGCGGCGAATATTCCGATGCAGGTGGTCAGCCCATATACCGCGACCTTAAATGTGCTGCTGCCATATCAACAACAGAAACAGAATTTTGCCAGCACGGTGGTGGCTCAGGCAACCGATAACCTGTGTTTACGCCGTGTACCGGGGACGCAGCGCGATACCAGCCGTTCTAGTCTGGGCGATATCTGTAACCAGAATCCGCATGTCATTGCTCATGGCGGCGATATTCAGCAGATGATTGCCGAAGCCTTCTTGCAACAAGGTAAAGTGTACTTTGATGCTGATCTGTCATTCCAGAATGGTGGTGGGGTGCGTGTGGATGTCGCGGCAGGTCCAGTCACCGTAGAGAAAATCTATCAGGTACTGCCATTTAAAAATACACTGGTCCGTTTGGATATGACTGGTGCAGAAATTAAAGCCACGCTGGAAGATGCGATTAGCGGTGTGGTCGAGCAGAGAAATACTGGCAGTTATCCATATACTGGTGGTTTACGCTGGCAGGTAGATTTAACCCAGGCCAAAGGGCAGCGTATTAGCCAGCTGGAAGTGCGTAATACAAGCGGTAGTTATGAAGCACTGGTCTTGGATCGAACCTATAAAGTGGTGACTATCGACTTCCTGGCCAATGGACAGGACTACTATAGCAGCATGAAAGAGGTGACAGGCGAGCGCCGTATGGACGTGGGCCTTGATTATGCCGAAGCGTTTTTACAATATGTGGAGCGTTTACCGGGAACAACCGGACAAAAAGCGCTCGGTAAATTGCCAACAGCGGATTACAGCACGCAGAAATTTACTGAATAAGATAAAAAGAAAGACAGCAAAAAATCCCGTTCGCGGGATTTTTTCTTTTGAATTGTGCAAAAAATAAGTGAAAAACCGGTTTTTTTAGCTGTTTCGTAGAAAAAAGATACATACGTGAAAAATAAAGTGAATTGGGGCTTGCAATGATTCTGAAATCCTCTAGAATGCACCCCATACCGACGAGATACACGGAGATGAACGAAGCGGATCGCTGAGTTATCAAGTGTTTTGAGTCCAGCTTCTGGCACTGACGAGGTGTTGGAAAGATCATTAAGAGATTATGAAGAACAACTTGTGTGGATTTTTACTGGTTGATTAATCGAATATATTTTCATTAATTGATTGGTTTAAATTACTCGAAGTTTATTTGAGCGAATTTAAGTCAGTAATTGATGAGCCAGATTTGGTCACTTCGAATAAAGTGACAAAATGATTTTAACTGAAGAGTTTGATCATGGCTCAGATTGAACGCTGGCGGCAGGCTTAACACATGCAAGTCGAGCGGAGCGAGGGT
>NZ_VPBF01000035.1:0-31220 GCF_013418865.1 Acinetobacter sp. YH12117 | reverse complement strand
AATAATTCAAGTGAATTTGTTTGAAAGAAGAACTTTAAAAGCTTTATTTTCACCCGATAAAATACCCATAAAACAAGAGGAAGCTCAAATGAGCTTCCTCTTGTGAAAAATTGTGGGACAGCAATGAGGCGGGTGCCTCTTTTTTAAAATTCTTCCGCTTTGGCCAAATTCCACATGCGAAAATAAAAGTTTTCTTCATCTTTATTTTCACAGCTCAGTAATTCGCCTTCTTTCAACCAGAAATGCAGCTGGGCATAGTTTTTAATTTCCCGGTCGTTAATCCGCTGCGCCAGATGATGGGCACGAATGTCGGCCGGGTGTTTTAAACCGGCTGCCGCAATCATTTCCGACAGGGCATGCATGGTATTTTTATGGAAGTTGTAGACCCGTTCTGCTTTGGAGGGTACATGCAGTGCTTTTTGACGGTCTTTATCTTGGGTGGCGACACCGACCGGACATTGGTTGGTATGGCAGCTTTGTGCCTGAATACAGCCGACAGCAAACATAAAACCGCGAGCGGAATTGACCCAGTCTGCGCCTAAGGCAAAGGTACTGGCAATATCAAAGGCACTGATAATTTTACCACTGGCCCCGAGCTTGATTTTGCTGCGCAGGCCCGCACCGACCAGGGTGTTATGCACAAATAGTAAGCCTTCACGCAGCGGCGTACCAATATAGTCACTAAACTCAATCGGGGAGGCACCGGTACCGCCTTCTGAGCCATCCACCACAATAAAGTCAGGCACAATTTTGATCACCAGCATGGCTTTGACGATACTCATAAATTGCCAGGGCTGGCCAATACACAGTTTAAAGCCCACCGGTTTACCACCCGATAAATCGCGTAACTGCTGTAAAAACTGCAGCATTTCAATTGGGGTGCTAAAACTAGGATGGCGCGAGGGCGATACACAATCGCGGTCACGTGGCACACCACGAATCTGCGAGATTTCTTCTGAAATTTTATGTTTCGGCAAAATACCGCCATGGCCCGGCTTGGCACCTTGAGAGAGTTTGAGTTCAATCATCTTGATATTCGGATTACTGGCCTGACGGGCAAATTTTTCCGGATCAAATAAACCTTCTGCGGTGCGGCAACCAAAGTAGCCACTGGCAATTTGCCAGACAATATCGCCGCCATATTCCAGATGATACGGGCTAAGGCTGCCTTCACCAGTGTCATGATAAAAGCCACCAAGTTTGGCCCCTTTATTTAAGGCACGGATGGCATTGGCGCTCAGGCTGCCAAAACTCATGGCAGAAATATTTAAAATCGACGCGCTATAAGGCTGGCTGCATTGTTCATTGCCAATATGAATCCGGAAGGTTTTTGGATCAGCCGGTGGGCAGGGGCGCAAGGAATGCACAATAAAACGGTAGTCGGCTTCGTACACATCCAAAATCGAGCCAAAGGGTTTATCGGCATTTTCATTTTTGGCACGTTGATAGACCAGACTGCGCTGCATGCGGGAAAAAGGCTGGGCATCCTGATCGGCCTCAATAAAATACTGGCGAATTTCGGGGCGGAAATCTTCAAAAATAAACCGGAAATGCCCCATAATCGGGTAGTTTTTCAGAATGGAATGCTTGGTCTGAATGACATCATATAGACCGACCAGACTCAGCAGCGTGGTGATTAGCCAGAGTGAATTAATTACACCATCGGACAGAAAATAATAAATATAATGTGGCTCATAAAATAGCCTAAGCCATGTAATCCCCAGTGCAATTAAAATACAGGCAAACCAGACCGAGTGACGGGAGAAGAACGTATTTAAAAGTTTATGGCGAATGGCTTGGGCTGGACTTGGCATTGTTATGATTTTTCCATTGCGAATTCAATCTTGTATTACTGTGCAGATTCTGAATAGGGCATACAAGTAATGATTTGTGAAATTTGGCAAGGGCTTTAGCACAGCTTAAAAATGAGCAATAAAATCTATAAAAATTAAAAAATAGCTGCTATGCTGAAATCATAAAAATAACAGTGCTAACACTCTGAAATTCCTTAATTCTAGGGATAGAGAACCGTTTAATAATATCGCTATATTGAAAGTTAAAAGATCGGGGAAGACAGTGGACATTACAGAATCAATATTACCGGCCCCTGTGCTGATTGTGGAAGATGAACCCATGATTCAGTCACGCCTCAGACATATCCTCCTTGAAATGGGCTACAGCAATGACATGCTGATTTTTGTTAGCCATTTAAAAGCAGCATTACAGAAAATTGAAGAACAGCCGGTGTCTTTGGCGCTGGTCGATTTGGGGTTGCCAGATGGCAATGGGATTGAACTGATTGAACAGCTTCGGGCCAAAGACAGCAGTGTACTAATTTTGGTGATTTCGGCCTGGAGTACGCAAAACAGCCTGTTTTCGGCCATTCAGGCGGGCGCTACCGGTTATGTGTTAAAAGAACGCGACGATACTGAAGTGATCATGGCCATTCGCAGTATTTTAAGAGGCGGCGCACCGATTGATCCCTTTATTGCCCGGGAAATACTGTCGCAGATTTCAGTACAGAAACCACAGGAAATTGCCAAGCCGTTTAAACAGCCCGATGAAGATATTGAACAGCTGACCAACCGTGAACATGAAATTCTAAATCTGGTCGCGCAGGGCCTGAGTAATCGGGAAATTGCCGAGCAGCTGTTTGTGTCGCGGTATACCGTGGAAAGTCATATCAAGCATATTTATCGCAAGCTCTCGGTGAGTAAACGCACCAAGGCAGTCAGTACAGCGCGCTCATTAGGCATTTTATGATCTACAGATTGCTCCAGTTTTGGTGCGGCTGTTGTCTTTATCTTTGTCTATCGAGTGCGTATGCAGAGCAAAGCTATGCCATAGACCCGTATTGTCAGGTTAATATTCAGTCGGTCAGCACCGTACAGACACCGGATATTCATAGCCATCCACATACAGGATGGCAACCTGTGACTTTGCCTGATCGCTGGAACGAGCGCTGGCCAGATTATAACGGCGGGGTGTGGTACAAAATTGTCTGGAACTGGTCCTGTCAGGAACCGGCCGTGCTGGACCAGTCGATTGTATTTTCTATTAATTATTTAAATAGTGCGGGTGCGGTGTTTTTAAACCGCGATTTAATCTGGTCAAACCGGCATCTGGAAGAACCACTCTCCAAAAGTTGGAATATGCCACGCTACTGGATTTTACCGATTAGTGGCTTGCGTCCCGACCAGAATGAAATTTTAGTCTATGTCCGGGGCTATGCCTTTCAATCTGCCGGTCTCGGTGATGTTTCCTTCCAGAATGTCTATAACAGTTATACGGAATATCAGCAACAGATCTGGGATCGCCGTACCTTATTTGTGATTAATGCGATTTTATCGGCAACCCTGGGCGTACTGTGTCTGGTGATCTGGCTGTTTCGGCGTAAAGAAGTCAGTTATGGCTGGTTTGCCTTAAGCTGTTTGCTGTGGCTGTTATTTGTCTCCAATATTATTAGTACAGAAACCTATCCCTTCCCGAATACGCTGATGGCGGCACAGGCCAATATCGCCTTTTTTGTGCTGTATATTCTGTCGTTTATTGTCTATTTACTGCGTTTTGTTGATAAAAAATTTCCGATACTGGAAGAAACCGCCTTTATCTGTTCGGTGGCGGTGATTTTGGGGATTTTCGTGACGCCGCTCGATTATGCACAAACCGTTTTCGGGCTGGTGTTTTTAGGCTATAGCCTGCTATTTTTCGGGGTTTTCCTGTACCTGCTGCGTTTAACCTTCCGCGTACCACGTGTAGAAAATATCCTGCTGGTGATCTGTTTAAGCCTGATTATTATTTTTGCCGCTTTAGATATTGCACTGTTGGCCGCACCGTTTGATACCGATTTACAGCCCTTATCGCCGTATACCTCACCGGTGGTGACGCTGTTTATTGCCTTAATTCTCGGGATTCGCACCACCAAAAGCATGCAGAAAATTGAGCATTTTAACCAGCAACTTGAATATCGCGTGTTTGAGGTTCGTGAAGACTTAAAACAGAGCATGTCGGAAAAGCATTATCTGGAATTGGAAAATGTGCGTTTGCAGGAGCGGATTCATCTTTCGCATGATTTGCATGATGGCTTGGGTGCTTCGCTGGTACGCTCGATGATTATGGTCGACCAGAGCGAGCAGCCCATGAGTAACCGCCAGTTTCTGTCGATCTTGAAATTGCTACGTGATGATTTGCGGCAAATTATTGACAGTGGTTCCTCAATTGGTGCCAAAGTGCCGGAAACGCCGGTGTTGTGGATTGCGCCGGTGCGACATCGTTTTAGCCAGCTCATGGATGAAGTTGAGATGCGGGCCACCTGGAACATTGCCAGTGAATGGGTGGTGCAACCGACACCGCTGCAATGTCTGAACCTGATGCGGGTGCTGGAAGAAAGTCTGACCAATGTGGTGAAGCACAGTCAGGCCAAGCATGTGCAAGTGACACTGGATTTTCCCGATGAACAGACTTTATGTTTAAGTATTCAGGATGATGGAATTGGATTTGATACCCATGGGGTGCTCGATCACGGGATGAGTATTGGCGTACGCAGTATGAAGCTGCGTCTGGCGCGGATAGGTGCAGAGTTAAAGGTGAACTCTACACCTGGTTATACCTTAATCAAGGCGATTTTAGTGGTATCACCTCAGGATTAAGTCTTTATTCGGCTTCATCTTCTGCATCTTCGGCAGGCAGCAGCATCAGTACAGAATCATTGAGTAACTGAGCCACATCTTCCAGAATGTCTTCATGGTACAGGTCTTCATTCAGCTCGACGAGTTCACCATCAGCAATCTGCTTGAGTAGCGGCGCAAACTCATCCGAAATATATAAACCTTCACCATTGGCCCAGAACAGCAACTCACCATCTTCTTCAGTATAGAGCAGGCGTGAAGCCGGTTCTAAAATCAGTTGATAGCCCTGATCTAGCGCATCTTCCAGATCGCCAGTACCAATTTCTTCTGCTTCTGGAATATTGTCTGGATATTTTGGCTCTGACATCAGGCTCATGATGGCATCTTCCAACACGGTCGAGTTGTGCAGTTGTGCCAGCAATTCGGCTTTTAAATATTCCAGTTCCGGCTGGGCAATTTGTCCAATCGGGCTGATCTGGTCGCGGATCAGATCTTGCAACGGATTTTTTAGCAACTGGTTGTCAGAAAACTTGTCACTGACGCGATCCATCATGTCGCTGATATTTGGCATACGGAAACCGAAAGAGAAGGTCAGGCAGTCATCTTCGGCCACGCCATAGTGCGATAAACCTGGTGGTACGTAAAGCAGGTCACCTGGTGCCAGCACTTCATCAAAATTGACGTCCATTTCTGGCAGTAATTTCAGCGGCTGGCCTGGAACAAATTCGGTTTCGGCATCACACATCTGGCCCAGTTGCCAGCGGCGATGACCATAGCCCTGCACCAGAAATACATCATAGAAGTCGAAGTGTTTGCCGACCGAACCGCCTTTTGGTGCGTACGACACCATAATGTCATCACGGCGCCACTGCGGAATAAACGGGAATTTTTTCCACAGTTCCGCCAGATCAAAAGAGTAGTGATCTACCGCTTGGACCAGCAGCGTCCACAGCTTTGGCATTTTCTGGAAATCGGCTTTTAATAGCGGTGAAGATTTTACGGACCACTGGTTGGGATCACGATCTTTCTGCTTGATTAAGCGGGCGCTGATATTTTCGTCCAGTGCCAGCTCCATGACATCACTCGGCTCAAGAATATTGGCAATTTCAGGCAGAGCATTACGCACCAGCAGCGGTTTTTTTTGCCAATATTCGGCAAGGAATTGTTCAGCGGTGATTCCGCCTAAAACGTCTAAAGGTTGAGACATGTCAAATAACTACAACATAAATTTAGCTGTTATTGTCCCTTGAGTTGTGCGGTGGTGCAAGTGATGAACTTCATCTTGAGGAAATTTAGAAAAGTGGCAGAAGGGAAAAGATGGCGAAAAAATGATCAGGACAGGCACCTGATCATTTTGGGTATTGCATTACCGTGTTTAGGGAATCTGCAGATTAAGCTGGCGGAGAATCTGGCACAGCTGAATCATTGGCATACCCATCAAGGTGGTCTGGTCCTGGCCAATCATCTGTTCAAACAGGCTAATCCCCAGACTTTCGCATTTAAAACTGCCGGCACAATGCAGCGGCTGTTCCAGTGCCACATAGCGCTCGATTTCATCCAGGCTCAGTTTACGGAATTTGACCTTATAGTGTTCAACCAGGGTCTGTTCAAAGCCGCTGGATTTTTGCTGTACGCTTAATGCGGTACTAAAGTAGACAATTTTGTCCGAGTTGGCCTGCAGCTGGCGAATGGCTTTTTCCGGGCTTAAGGGCTTGCCAATAAAAATATCGGGCGCACCTTCACGCCACGCCACCTGATCGGAACCTATCACAATGGCTTCAGGATATTGCTCGGCAATACTCTGGGCTTTTTCAAAAGCCAGCCGTTTGGCCAGATCATCGGCATGGCTTTCACCTTGCGGTGATTCATCAATGTCGGGTGTCATACACTGATAGTCGAGCTTTAAACGGTCCATCAGTTCTTTACGGGTCTGGCTGCTGGACGCCAGAATAATCGGACGCTTCATTAGACAGCATATTCCATCAAAATATCTAAGGGAACGTAAGACAGTACCGCCTGATGGCAGGCCTGAATTTTTACGGGTGGTGCTTTACCGGCCTGATAGGCTTCAACCCAGCGGGTCACACAAATACACCAGAAATCACCCGGTTTTAAGCCCGGAAATTCGACTTCAGGCAACGGTGTGATCAGGTCATTGCCAATTTTCTGGGAAAAGTTCAGAAATTCCGAGGTCATTTGTGCACAAACAGTGTGCTGGCCCAGATCCGTGGGCGCCGTATGGCAAAAGCCATTACGAAAATAGCCGGTAATCGGGTCAAAACAGCAGCTGGCCAAAGGCTCGCCTAAAACATTTAAACGGTTCAGGGTTGGATCTGGATGTATAGACATAGGCATAAAAATTATCAGGTCTGTTTTTTTCCTATCATAACAAAACTTTGGCAATCGTTAGCTTTTCTGCAAAAGAAGCTAACCTTTTTCTGCATAATCATTTAGAATCTTGGCGATTTTAATATCTAAAAAGTGAGCTATACATGAATTTTCAGCGTATGACTGACCTCGACCTGGCACAAAAGCGTGTTCTGATCCGCGAAGACTTAAACGTGCCGGTGAAAAATGGTGTGATTACCAGCGATGCGCGTTTACGTGCTGCCTTACCGACAATTAAAGCGGCTTTGGAAAAAGGCGCAGCTGTAATGGTGTATTCTCACCTGGGTCGTCCTGTTGAAGGTGAACCTAAAGCTGAACAATCACTTGCGCCTGTCGCAGCTTACCTGACCGAAGCATTAGGTCAGGAAGTCAAATTATTGACTGACTACCTGGATGGTGTAGAGGTAGAAGCAGGTCAAGTGGTGCTACTTGAAAACTGCCGCTTTAACGTGGGTGAAAAGAAAAACAATCCTGAGCTGGCAGCAAAATATGCAGCGCTGTGTGATGTATTCGTAATGGATGCCTTTGGTACTGCGCACCGTGCAGAAGCATCAACCGAAGGTGTGGCGCGTCTTGCTAAAGTGGCAGCAGCAGGTCCTTTACTGGCTGCTGAACTGGATGCACTTGGCCGTGCACTGCAAACACCAGAAAAACCAATGGTGGCCATTGTTGCCGGCTCTAAAGTATCCACCAAGCTGGATGTATTGACATCACTGTCTGACATTTGCGACCAGTTGATTGTGGGTGGTGGTATTGCCAATACTTTCCTGGCTGCTGCGGGTTACAACGTGGGTAAATCACTGTGTGAAAATGATTTGATCGACACAGCCAAAGCCATTGCTGCCAAAGTATCTGTACCACTTCCAACGGATGTGGTAGTTGCAGATGCATCTGAAATCAACTTTGATGACTTCTTGGGTTCACTGGCGGCTGCCAAAGCAACCGTGAAAAAAGTAGAAGATGTGGCTGACAACGACATGATTCTGGATGTTGGTCCAGAAACAGCCAAAGCATTTGCTGAGATCTTGAAAACTTCTAAAACCATTCTCTGGAATGGCCCAGTTGGCGTATTCGAAGTGGATCAGTTCGGTGAAGGGACTAAAGCCCTGTCTTTAGCGATTGCTGAATCAGAAGGCTTCTCAATTGCAGGTGGTGGTGACACCTTGGCTGCCATCGACAAATATGAAGTTGCAGACAAAATTGGTTATATCTCTACAGGTGGCGGTGCTTTCCTTGAGTTTGTAGAAGGCAAGACCTTACCAGCAGTTGCCGTATTGCTAGAACGTGCTTAATTCGCACACGCTTGCAAGATGACAAAAGGTTGACCTCGGTCAGCCTTTTTTATGCACTTCATTTTTTAGTCATAAAACTGTCATGTTTCTGAAATATTATGATCAAAAATCACCGGGTTGTAGGATATTCTGATGAACCAAAAATTAACTCTTGCCGCGTTACTTGCTGCATCTTTAGCTTTCACTGCATGTGCTAAAAAAGACGACAATGCAACAGCGACCACTGCAGATGCATCAGCAGCTGTAGCGTCAGAGCAAATTTCTGCAGAACAGCAAGCGGCGATTGATGCAATTGATCAGCCAGTACTTGATGAAAACAATACCGATGTGCCTGAAGAAGTGGCCAATGCACCAGCAGATGCCGCAACCCCAGACAGCGCAGCAGCGCCAGCATCTGAAGCGCAATAATCCTAAAAGCTCCACAAATTGTAGTAATTTGTATAAAAGTCCCTGCATTGGCAGGGATTTTTTTTAAATACGACGTTTTGTTGCTGAATTGAAACAAATCCCCATGTAGAATATGCAGCATTACCTGGGAGGATATTATGGCTCTTATTTCAATGCGCCAGCTATTGGATCACGCCGGTGAACACGGATACGGCGTACCAGCGTTTAACGTAAACAACTTAGAACAAATGCGCGCAATCATGTTGGCCGCAGATGCGACGAATTCACCTGTAATCGTACAGGCATCTGCAGGTGCCCGTAAGTACGCAGGCGCACCATTCTTACGTCATCTTATTTTGGCTGCAATTGAAGAATGGCCACACATTCCGGTGGTGATGCACCAAGATCACGGTACCAGTCCTGACGTATGTCAACGTTCTATCCAGCTTGGCTTCTCATCAGTCATGATGGATGGTTCACTGGGTGAAGATGGTAAAACTCCGACCTCATATGAATACAACGTAGATGTGACCCGTCGTGTGGTACAAATGGCGCACGCATGTGGCGTTTCTGTTGAAGGTGAAATCGGTTGTCTAGGCAGCCTTGAAACAGGTATGGCCGGCGAAGAAGATGGTGTCGGTGCAGAAGGTGTACTGGATCACTCTCAATTGCTGACTTCAGTTGAAGAAGCACGTTCTTTCGTAGCAGACACCAATGTAGACGCACTGGCAATTGCAGTGGGTACTTCACACGGTGCGTACAAATTCACCCGTCCACCTACAGGCGATATTCTGGCGATTGACCGTATTAAAGAAATTCATGCGGCACTGCCAAATACGCATCTGGTGATGCACGGTTCAAGTTCTGTGCCACAAGAATGGCTGGCAGTGATCAACCAGTACGGCGGTGACATCAAGGAAACTTATGGTGTACCTGTTGAGCAGCTGGTTGAAGCGATCAAGCACGGTGTGCGTAAAATTAACATCGACACCGACTTGCGTCTGGCCTCTACCGGTGCAATGCGTCGCTTCATGGCTGAAAAACCAAGCGAGTTTGACCCACGTAAATTCTTCGCTAAAACGGTCGATGCAATGAAAGATATTTGTGTTGCACGTTATGAAGCGTTTGGTACTGCGGGCAATGCCGACAAGATCCGTCCAATTTCTTTAGAGAAAATGGTAGATCGTTATAAATAATTCTTGGTGAAGTATTTATAAAAAAAAGCCCACATTGCGTGGGCTTTTCTGTATCTGAACCGCTATAGTGCAGCAGAGCAGATCACATAATGCATATAAATAAGAGTAGATCATGGAACTGATTTTAGCAGCGGCCATTTGTAGTGTGGTGGTGTCGATTCTCTTGAAAGTCGCAAAGAACCGCGGCTATTCACCTTTGCAGATGATCAGCTGGAATTATGCCTCGGCCAGTGTGCTGTGTTTTTGGTGGTTTCAGCCTAATGTACAACAGCTGTCCCTCACCGACACGCCGTGGCTGCTGATTCTGGCTTTAGGGGTATTATTGCCAAGCGTATTCCTGTTTTTAGCCAAAGCATTACAAACTGCCGGAATTTTAAAAACCGAAATTGCCCAGCGGCTGTCGGTGGTGCTGTCTTTAACTGCGGCCTATTTTATTTTCCAGGAACAGTTTAATAGCCTGAAAATTGTCGGGATTGCGTTGGGGATTGCAGCGGTACTGTGTATTTTATATTCGCATCGTGGCGGTGCATCGTCCGCCCAGGCGGGTATGCTGTATTTGGCTTTGGTCTGGGTCGGTTATGCGCTGATTGATGTGTTGCTGAAATACACCACCGGTTTAGGCCTGCAGTTTGCGCTGGTATTGAACCTAATGTTCATCTGCGCTTTTATTTTATCGTTGGGGTATATTCTGATTCAGCACAAAAGCTGGGGCAGTGGCAAAAATATAGTGGCAGGCTTAATTTTGGGGATGCTGAATTTTGCCAATATCGCGTTTTATGTCAAAGCACATATGGCTTTAAAAGATTCACCGGCGGTTGTATTTGCCGGCATGAATATTCTGGTGGTGATTTTAGGGGTAATCAGCGGTTTGCTGTTCTTTAAAGAAAAATTAAAACCCAGCACCGCCATCGGGCTGGGTCTGGGCATCATCAGTGTGATGTGTTTAGCTTATGCGATGACGGCTTGAATTTGATGAAGCTGGCAGCAAAAATCAGCGGATGTTTGATCAGGTCCTGAAGTTCGGCAATGCCCAGTAACAGACCGGCTTTCTGGCAGCTCGGACAATGAGGATAATGGCGTTTTTCCTGCTGATATTGATGCAAATACAGTTTATTGCATTGACGACATTCAAACTTCATTGGGAGCTGGGCAAGGATAGACATCTTTCTTCTCCGGTCTATTATTATTGTGTTGTGAAAGGGAAAGCAAAAATCAAGCCGAAATCAGGGACTTTCGTCCCTGTATTATGTAATGTAGTTCTTACAATTTGGTGAAAATTTCATCTTTATTCAGGCGTGACTTGGGTAGTTTAGCATTAAAGTCCTGCTCACTGCGATAGCCCAAGGTCAGCAGCACCGATGGAATTAAACCCTTGTCCTGTAATTCTAGTTCTTCTGTCAGAATCTGTTCATTAAAGCCGCCAATCGGGGTGGCATCTACACCTTCAATACCGGCAGCCAGCAACATCTGACCCAAGGCAATAAAGGTCTGGTTTTCGGCCCAGCGCTGAATATCACCTTTTTCATTGCGGTAATAATCCACATATCCGCTACGGCTGTCTTTCTGGCCCTGCTTGGCACTGGCATCTTTAAAGCGGCCGCTGACATCATCCTGCTGCAACAAATTGTCCAGATGCTCATCGCTAATATCGGCTTTGGTGCAGAACAAAATGGTGTGGGAAGAATCTAAGACTTTAGGCGCATTGTAGGCATATTTCCCGACCAGGGCTTTGGCGATACGCTGCTTGGCTGCATCATGCTCGGCAATAAAGAAATGCCAGGGCTGGATATTAATAGAAGAGGGGGTAAAACGGAGAATTTCGAGAAAGCGTTCAAACTGCTCTTGAGGAATTTTTTTTGCAGGATCATAGGCTTTGGTGGTATAGCGGCTGCGTACGACGTCGAGCAAATCCATAAAGATACTCCAGCAATAAGGATAAATTGAGAAAGGCTGAACCTTCAGCATCATACGCCATTTTGATGGCTTTGATGGCATATTCGCTGCAATTTTATTGTCAAAATTAACCTTAAAAAGTGCTCATCGTATTTTCAGTTATTGCCCGATTAAGTGTTAAATCAAATCACAACAGCGGTTTTGAATATTGGCAATTTTTAAAAATCGACATTTAATGGAAGTAGGTGTGGACTATAGCGAGCCTGTCGATGGACTATCGTAATCACTTTAAACATAAATTAAAAACCCAGCAGCAGATTGGTTTATGGGTCGGTCTGGCCGATGCCTATGGCACTGAAATTGCGGCCAATGCCGGTTATGACTGGTTGCTGATTGATGGGGAACATGCGCCCAGTGATTTAAGAACCACACTGGCCCAGCTGCAAAGTATTGCGGCCTATCCGTCACAGGCGGTGGTCCGTCCGCCAATTGGCAGTGTGCAGCTTATTAAACAGTTGCTGGATATTGGCGCACAAACCTTATTGATTCCGATGGTGGAAACCGTGGAGCAGGCCGAACTGATGGTTAAAGCAGTGCGTTATCCACCGGAAGGGATTCGCGGTGTAGGTGCGGCTTTGGCACGTGCCACACGCTGGAACAGTATTCCGGATTATTATGCCACTGCACATGAAAATATCTGTTTGCTGATTCAGATTGAGTCAGTTACAGGGCTGGAAAATCTGGATAACATCTTAAAAGTCGAGGGCATTGATGGGGTATTTATTGGCGCAGTAGATTTATCTGCCACTATGGGTTATGAAGGCAATCCGAACCATCCTGACGTGCAAAACGCAGTGGTTGATGCAATTCAACGAATTCGCGCATCGGGTAAAGCGGCCGGGATTTTATCGACTCAACATGACGTGACGCAAAAATATATTGAACTGGGTACCGAATTTGTCGCTGTCGGTGTCGATACCAGCGTATTAATGAATTCCTTGCGTGAGCTGCTGGCCAAATATAAAACCGGAGCGAGCTGGGTAAAACCTGAAGGGGGGTATTAAGCGGTCATTATTAACCTGACAGATGATGCAGGAGGTGGGGATTTATAGTCATCCACCTGCTGCTTAATAGGTCCAGCGTTTCAGTTGCAGGTGAGTGGTAGGCTGTTCAGGATCAATTTCCAGAATCAGTGCCTCATGCGCACGCCAGTCCCCCAGCACAATCCGCTTTTTGCCATTCAGCTCATGGATGGCTGGTCGATGGGTATGACCATGAATCAGTACATCCACCTCGGCCAAAGCCTGCGTTACCGCAGCCGGATTCACATCCATCACTTCATACGATTTAACTTCTTTAGAAGCGCGGCTTTGTTTGCGAAAACCGTTGGCCAGTTTGCTGCGAAAGGACAGCGGAGTTTTTCTTAACAGACGCAGCACGAGCGGATGACGGATAACTTTTTTAAAGCGCTGATAGGATACATCATCGGTGCACAAGGCATCGCCATGTTCCAGACGATAGCGGGTCTGGCCAATAGTGAGGGTGTCAATTTCAGGTAATAATTGCCCGTTAAACTGCTGTAAAAAAACCTCATGCAGTGCGAAATCGCGGTTGCCGACCTGAAAATACAGCTGATTGCCTGCGGCATTAAACTGTTTTAAAGCGCTGACAATTTCATCCAGCCAAGGGGCGGTGTAGTCATCGCCAATCCAGGCATTGAACCAGTCGCCTAAAATATACAGCTGGGTGTTTTGATCCTGATAAGTACGTAATAAATCTAAAAACCCCCGAACGAGTCGAGGGTGATCAGGTGACAAATGTAAATCTGAAATAAACAGATAGGTCACAATCTTTTCCTTGGAATCTCCCAACGCCCTTAAATAACGGGAGGTTGAGAGGGATTCTTATTCAGAAATGATCTTGGCAGATTCGATGACCACATTTTCTAGTGGAACATCAGCGTGGTAACCACGGTTGCCTGTACGTACGCCTTTGATTTCAGCAACTACATCCATACCTTCAACTACTTTACCAAATACGGCATAACCCCAACCTTGTGCAGTTTTGCCCGTGTGGTTCAGGAAGGAGTTGTTTTTCACGTTAATGAAGAATTGAGCAGATGCAGAGTGCGGAGCCTGGGTACGCGCCATTGCAATGGTCCCTTCGTCATTGCTCAGACCGTTGTCTGCTTCGTTTTCGATTGAATCACGGGTTGCTTTTTCTTTGAAGTTTTCATCAAAGCCGCCGCCTTGAATCATGAAACCATCGATGACACGGTGGAAAATTACGCCATCATAGAAACCGTCACGAACGTATTGAAGGAAGTTCTCAGCAGTTTTAGGTGCTTTTTCAGTGTTAAGCTCAAGAACAATACGACCTTTGTTGGTGTTTAATTCGACTTGAGGAAAACTCATTGTGTTATCTCCTAATCATGGACAAAAAAGCCATGGGTTTTTTGGTTGAGAGAAGCATAAGCAAACTGTAAACTACAAGGCAAGTAAAAACGTTATTTTCTTTGTTAAAAAGTGGGAATAGCGTTTTAATTATCCTAAATTTTTATCTAGAAGTGATTTATTAACTATGAAGCCGAATGATGCTGTTTCATCTCTGCCTAACACCCCGACACCAAGTAACCATGCCTCTGTCGATGCTGCGCAGCAAGAACAACAGCCGGGCTTAGATTTTGTGCGTCAGGTCATTACCGATGATCTGGCAGCAGGCCGTACTGAAAAAGTGATCACACGTTTTCCACCAGAACCGAACGGTTACTTACATATTGGTCACGTGAAAGCAATTTGCCTGAATTTCGGGATTGCCGAAGAATTTAACGGTTTATGTAACTTACGTTTTGACGATACCAACCCGGATGCCGAAGAACAAGAATATGTAGATGGTATTGCCAACGACGTGAAATGGTTGGGCTTTAACTGGAATGGCGAGCCACGCTATGCGTCGAGCTATTTTGACCAGTTGTATAGCTGGGCGGTGCAGTTAATTGAACAGGGTGATGCCTATGTCGATTTGCAAACTCCTGAAGAAATCAAGCTGAATCGTGGTTCATTTGTCGAGCCGGGTAAAAACTCACCATACCGTGATGCGTCTGTAGAAGACAACCTGGCGCGTTTTGAACAGATGCGTAATGGTGCGCTGGGCGAAGGTCAGGCGGTATTGCGTGCCAAAATTGATATGGCATCGCCAAACGTACATATGCGTGACCCAATTTTGTACCGTGTGCTACATTCCGAGCATCACCAGACCGGTGACAAATGGAAAATGTACCCAATGTACGACTATGCGCATCCATTATCCGATGCGATTGAAGGCATTACTCATTCACTGTGTACGCTTGAATTCCAGGATCACCGTCCGTTCTATGACTGGGTAGTGGAAAAGGTAAAATCAGCGGCGGTACCACGTCAGTATGAATCCAGCCGTTTAAACGTCGATTACACCATTACCTCAAAGCGTAAGCTGCGCCGTCTGGTGGAAGGTGGTTTTGTTAAGGGTTGGGACGACCCGCGTATGCCAACTGTAGTGGGTATGCGTCGTCGTGGCTTTACTCCGGAAGGCTTGCGTGATTTCTGTAAGCGCGTTGGTGTGTCGAAGTCTGACGGGATTGTCGATGTGGCAATGCTGGAATACTGCATCCGTCAGTCGCTAGAAAATACCGCAGCGCGTGGTATGGCTGTGCTGAATCCATTAAAAGTGACGTTAACCAATCTGCCAGCAGAAATGGATCTGACTCATTCGCGTCATCCAAACGTAGATATGGGCGAGCGTGTCATTCCGCTCACCTCTGAAATCTATATTGACCGTAAAGATTTCGAAGAAGAGCCACCGAAAGGCTTTAAACGTCTGATTCCGGGCGGTGAAGTGCGTTTACGTCATGCTTATGTGATCAAGTGCGACGAAATCATTAAAGATGACAAGGGTGAAATTATTGAGCTGAAATGTTCAATCGACCCTGAAACTTTAGGTAAGAATCCGGAAGGCCGTAAAGTAAAAGGCGTGATTCACTGGGTATCTGCCACTAAAGGCGTGAAAGCTGAAGTGCGTATTTACGACCGTCTATTCACCGAATCTGACCCAGAAGTCGGCGATGACTTCCTGGCGAATCTGAATCCGGACTCATTGAAAGTGGTACAAGCGGTTATTGAGCCGGCTTTAGCGCAAGCGCAAGCAGAAGATCGTTTCCAGTTTGAACGTGAAGGTTATTTCGTGGCGGATCAGTATGATCATTCCAGCGAAACGCCAGTGTTTAACCGTATTCTGGACTTAAAAGACAGCTTCAAACCGGGCAAATAAAAGCGCATTTTGCTAGATGATTGAAAAAGCCTGCTGGACTCAGTGGGCTTTTTTATGCGGTGTTGAAAATGGAAAGTAAACGTTGAAAGGAAGTAGCACGTTAAATTAAAAAAAAATTTGATTTACAGATGATCCGGTGTGTTATTTCTTTTCATCGCGTTTATAAAACAGATGGGTCGGCATCTGCATTTTGGCTTTGTCGCGCAATTTCTTTTTAATATACAGCACCAGGGCAAAACAGGTGGTGGTCAGGGTCAGCATCATGCTGTTCATATAGCTCATTAAGGAGCTGACATAACCAATGGTGGTTAAGCGGTTCATCATCCGGAAGACTTGCGGACTGCTTTCCACGCCGGTAATGGCCCAGGTGCATAAATGTTCGCAGTTGTTGATAATCAGGTGATAATTATTTTCATGCATCCGTGAACGCATCCGGCGCACCACTTTACGGCCTTTATATTTGGGTTGATCATAATGCTGCACATGCACCGGTTTGCCATGACTGAACTTGTCCAGGCTGGTGATTTCGATGGGATGTTTTTTAAATAAATGCGCAAAACCGGAATAATGAATAACACGACCACGTCCGGCATAAATCCCGTGGTGGGTGTAGCCGAAATGTTTGACAATCAGATGCGCCCCTAAAGGGAACCGTGTGTTCTGCTTGAGCATTGTGACATTAGTAAAGTGACAGGTGTATTTTAAAGCTCTAGTGTACTGCTTCTTGGCACAAGAATCGACAGGGAGGCGACAAGAATGGCTGAATTATACAACGATGAACAGGGAACAGTTGTAATGAAAAAGTTAGGACAGTACTTTGCGCAAGTCACGGCCAAGCCGCTGTTAAAACTGCTGATTCTGCTGAGTGCTTGCAGTGCAAACTGGGCGCAGGCACAGCCGCAAATCCACAGCTGGCAGCTGAAACATAGGCTGGGTGATTTTGATGTCACGGAAATCCGATCAATGGCGCAGCTGAAGCTGGTATTAAAGAATACAGCACAGCAGCCCTATCGTTATTTCACTGCGCTCCAGGATGATCTGCAATCGTGCCAGCAGCTGGAATTTGCCATGAATGCCGGGATGTTCCATGCCGATTATGCACCCGTCGGGCTGTATATTGAAGAGGGCAAGAGGGTAAGCCAGTTAAATACCCAGACCCAAGGCTGGGGCAATTTTCTGATTCAGCCGAATGGGGTACTGGCCTGGGACAAGCAGCCACTGTTGATGACCACCCAGCAGTATCAGCAGGCCAATGTGCAACCGAAATATGCCACCCAATCTGGCCCGATGCTGGTGATTGACGGAAAAATTAACCCAAACTTTATTCCGGATTCCGATTCCAGAAAAATCCGCAATGGCGTTGGGCTGAAGGATTCCACCCTGTATTTTGTGATCAGCCAGCAGCCAATAAATTTTTATGACTTTGCCCGGCTGTTTCAGCAGCAGCTTAAGACACCGAATGCGCTGTACTTGGATGGTTCAGTATCTTCTGTGTATATTGCGGCCTTAAAACGCCATCGCCAGTACCGCGCAGTTGGCCTGATGCTGGCGTATATTGATGATTCAGCCTGCGCGACTGAGCCAGAAAAATCTACTGGCCAATAATGCCTAAGGTCTGGGTTTGCTGGCTGCAGAGGCGTTTGGCATCTTCAGTCGACATTTCTTTGATTCCGGCCTCAAACTGTTTTTTCTGGAATTGACGTTGTTCTTCCGAAAGCCCCATTTTTGTGCTCAAGCTGTCCATCTTGTCCCAGGCTTCTTCACATTCTGCCGGCATACGGTCGCAGCCTGTGAGGGCCAGGCAGAGCAGTGGAAGTGTAAGAGCGCCGATCATTTTGTTATTCATAGCGGTATCCTTATTGTTATGTATTGAATTAAAAATACGATCAAGACTGATCTAAGCCCTTGAGCATACATGAAAAAAATTTCAAAACTAAGAAATCTGATTAAAATCAGACCAATAAAAAAGGCACCTAGAAATTCTAAATGCCTTTTTCTGTGGTCAGACTCTGCTATTGCAGGGGTAAATGTTGAAGTTCATTCAACTCTTTACGGCTATAGCCGCGCGAAGCGAGAACCTTTTTAATACCGATAATCACATCTTCATCTGTCGCTTTTGCTAAAGCTTCAAGAAGCTGTTCATTTGTCTTACAAGAGCAATCATTTTCAACACAAGCAATCTGATTCTTATGCTCGTTTTGCTGTTCCTGAGCGAACAGCTTTTGCCAAAAACTCATAGAGCCTTCATTTGCAACCTAACATAGCTCGAAATATAGCCAATTTAAAAATTAATGCAAGTCGACTAAAGTGATAAAAGCAGCAAACAGACTCTAGAAATTTCGATAGCTTGTAACAGTTTAAACGTAATTATGATGGCTATAAGCCTTGATTATAACTAAGTTGCTTATTTTTATAAGAAAAAAGGAAGATTAAAAAATCTTCCTTTTCGGACTGAATAATATAATTTGAAACAAATTGTTTTAGATCTTTTCCAGTAAGACACCAGATTCCACATGATGGGTATAAGGGAATTGGTCAAACAGGGCAAATTGGGTGATCTTGTGGGTGCTGGCCAAAGTCTGCAAATTGTCATGCAGCGTATCCGGATTACAGGAGATATAAATAATCCGCTCAAAACGTTGTAGCAGTTTTAAGGTTTCGGCATCAATACCAGCACGTGGGGGGTCTACAAACACGGTATCAAACTGATAGCTGGACATCTCAATGCCGGCTTCCTGCAAACGGCGGAATTCACGCTCGCCATTGTAGGCCTGGGTAAATTCTTCGGCAGATAAACGCGCCACCTGAATATTGTCAATCTGGTTCTGCTCAATATTCCACTGCGCCGCATAGACTGAAGATTTGGCCAGTTCTGTGGCTAAGACGCGATTAAAACGGGTCGACAGCGGCAGGGTAAAGTTACCATTGCCACAGTACAGCTCTAACAGATCCTGATTGGCGTGTCCGGCAGCTGTACAGGCCCATTCCAGCATGTGCTGGCAAACACGTGCATTCGGCTGGGTAAAGCTGCTTTCAATCTGTTTGTATTGATACTGGCGTTCAAAGACCTGCAGTTCTTCCACCACAAACTCATCGCTCAGTACCAGTTTCTGGCCACGGCTCCGGCCAATAATTTTAATCTGCAGTTGCTCGGCCAGCTGTTTGGCCAGCGCTTCCCACTCTGCAGTTAATGGACAGCGATAAATCAGTGAAACCAGCATTTCACCTTTTAAGGTCGCCAGAAAATGCACTTCAAACAGGCGATTGGATAACAGCGGTTCTGCTTTTAAGGCATTCAGCAGTACCGGCATTAACTGGTTGATGCTGGCATCGGCAATTGGAAATTCATCAATTCGAATGACTTTTTTGTTCTGCTGCTCATCGCGTTCAAACATGGCATAAAACAGGTCATCTTCGGTATGCCAAATCCGGAATTCTGCACGCATACGGAAATGCTGTTCAGGCGAGGCAAACACCTCCAGTGCTGGAGGATTAAATTCGGCTAACTGTGCAGAAATACGTGCAACTTTGGCATCAAGTTGTTGCTGATAAGATGAAGTCATATGCAGTAAAAATCACAAACCCATTGAGACAGGGGATGGTAACAAAGTTTCAGGCAGATGCCTAAAGATATTCTGTGCAAACCTTAAATTGCGGTAGCGTGAGGGAAGAAATCGAGCTTCAGCTCAACAGATCGGCAGATTAAAGCCGGGAAATACATCACTTGCGAGAGCAAAGATAAAAAAAGCCAAACCAACAGAGACCAGGGAGAGTTGGTTTGGCAAAGAGGAATAACACCATGAAAAGGGGTGGCTTTAATCCAGCGTCATCAGGCTGGCGTTCCCTCCAGCTGCAGCAGTATTAATGCTGATGGCCCGTTCAATCACCAGACGTTCCAGCGGAATTTTCGGATCATTCGGTTTGAGATGGCTGATGCCGACAATCGCTCCGGCACGCTGCGCTACCGTTTGCTGTAACTCCAGCAATTGCGCCGAGCTGCCATGATGCAGCACTGCATCGTAATCGCCATGCAGCAAGTCTGGGATCACGCGAATCCGCTGGGCAATCTCTGGCGGCATTTTCGGCAGATATTTCAGCATGAAGCGGTTTTCTGCCAGAACCACCGGCTGACTGCCGACTGCAAAAATCGCCAGTAACTGATGAATCTGATCCAGCTCCTGTTCGGCCAGGGATAGCACGGCATGACGTGGCAAAATCGTATACTGATTACTTTCACCGGTTGGACCAGTCAGATTGAAGCTCTGACCCGTGGCAATTTTCTCCGGCAGCTGAATTAGCTGCTGCGGGAACTCAGCCTGTACCCAGTCCACCAGTTGGTTATACAGGGCAGGCATTGCTGCTGGATGCAGAGCCTGTGCCGCAAATGGTTGAGCCAGTTTTTTCTGCGAGCAGTATTGCATTAAGCGGTAGAGATACAGCGGTCCACCGGCCTTAGGTCCGGTCCCCGACAGGCCTTCGCCGCCAAAAGGTTGCACCCCGACCACAGCACCGACAATATTACGGTTGATATACAGGTTGCCGACTTCGGCCTGGGCAATTACGCTATGAATGGTTTCATCAATACGGGTATGCAAGCCCATGGTCAGGCCATAACCTTTGGCATTGATTTGCGCCAGCAGTTGATCAAGCTGTCCATAACGGTAGCGAATCACATGCAGTACCGGGCCAAACACTTCGCGCTCCAGATCATCCAGATGCGGCAGTTCAATCAGCGTTGGTGGTACAAAAGTGCCGTGTTGCAAGCTTGCATCGCTTTGCTTATTCCACATCAACTGATGCACCGGATAGCCCTTAATGCGCATTTTTTCAATATGACGCTCAATATTGTTCTGCGCTTCCAGGTCAATCACCGGACCAATGTCGGTTTTCAGCAAATAAGGATTACCGACGCGCAACTGCTGCATGGCACCTTTGAGCATGGTCAGTACCGTGTCGGCATTATCTTCCTGCACACATAAAATTCGCAGGGCAGAGCAGCGTTGTCCGGCACTGTCGTAAGCAGAGCTGACCGCATCCAGAATCACCTGTTCGGTCAGGGCTGAAGAATCAACAATCATGGCGTTTTGTCCGCCGGTTTCCGCAATCAGTGGAATGGCACTACCAGTCTGGCTTAAACGTTTGGCCACGGTCTGATTCAGGATTTTGGCGACTTCAGTCGAGCCGGTAAACATAATCCCCTGAATCCGTTCATCCTGACTCAGCTGCGCACCGACTGTTTCACCGCGTCCCGGCAGCAGTTGCAGTACATTTTGCGGAATGCCGGCATCCCATAAAATCTGCACCGCTTGCGCTGCAATCAGCGGGGTCTGCTCGGCCGGTTTGGCCAGAACGGTATTGCCAGCCACCAGTGCCGCGGCAATCTGGCCGCTAAAAATCGCCAGCGGGAAATTCCACGGGCTGATACACAGCACCGGCCCTAGCGGAATGATCTGGGTATTGATGTCCAGATCACGCATTTGCGCGGCATAGTAGCGCAGGAAATCAATTGCTTCACGCACTTCGGCAATGGCATTGCCATAGGTCTTGCCACTTTCGCGGCAGAGGAGCAGCATGAGCGGTTGCAGGCGTGCCTGCATTAAATCGGCAGCACGTTCCAGACATTGTGCGCGTTCATGTTTGGAAATATTGGCCCAGACGGCTTGTGCCTGTACCGCATTTTCTAGGGCCTGATTGACCTGTGCTGCTGTGGCTTCCTGTACATGACCAACAATATCCTGATGCTGAGCCGGGTTTAAAATCGCGTGTACATCGGCACTGTCTTGGGTGGTTAAGCCTTCACCCATGGGCAGGGCAGTCCATTGATGCTGATGCAAACTCTGCGCGGTTGTATTTAATGCCGCCAAGTCCTGATCATTGGCTAAGTCCAGGCCGGCAGAGTTGTCGCGCTGCTCGCCATATAACTCATGCGGTAAGGGAATCGCCGGATGTTTCTGGCCGACTTTCTGTTCCTGTTGAGCCGTGGCTAAAATAGTCTGATGCGGATTTTCGATCAGATCTTCAATGTTCAGGGTCTTATCGGCAATACGGTTGACGAAAGAGGTATTGGCACCATTTTCCAGCAAACGACGCACCAGATAGGCTAGCAGGGTTTCATGGTTACCGACCGGCGCATAAATACGGCACGGCACACCGAGTTTCTGCTGCTGTTTCGAGCCGACCACATTTTCATACAATGGCTCGCCCATACCATGCAGACACTGGAATTCGTATTGGCCAGCGTAGTAACGCGCTGGATCGGCCAGATGATAAATCGTGGCCAGCGTCTGGGCATTGTGAGTCGCAAACTGTGGATAAATCTGTTCCGGTGCCGCCAGTAATTTTTTCGCACAGGCAATATAGGACAGATCGGTATGCACTTTACGGGTAAACACTGGATAATCCGACATGCCATCAATTTGCGCTTTCTTGATTTCGCTGTCCCAATAGGCGCCTTTCACCAGACGGATCATCAGGCGTTTCTGGCTGCGTTTGGCCAGATCAACCACATAATCTACCACATAGAAGCAGCGTTTCTGGTAGGCCTGAATCACAAAGCCAATGCCTTTCCAGTCATCCAGTGCCGGTTCAAAACACAGACGCTCCAGCAACTCTAAAGACATTTCCAGTCGTTCAGATTCTTCGGCATCAATATTCAGGCCAATATTGTAGTCCTTGGCCAGCACCGCCAGTTGCAGCACCTTGTCATACAGTTCGGTATGCACGCGGTCAATCTGGGCACGCTGATAACGTGGATGCAGGGCAGAGAGCTTGATCGAAATCCCCGGACCGGTATAAACATCTTTATCTTTAGAGGCCTGGCCAATGGCATGGATGGCATTTTGATAGTCATCAAAATAACGCTCTGCATCGTGTTCGGTCAGGGCCGCTTCGCCGAGCATGTCATAGGAATAACGGAAACCTTTTTCTTCCAAAGGTTCGGCATGTTGCAGGGCTTCGCTAATGGTTTCGCCGGTGACAAACTGCTCGCCCATCATCCGCATGGCGACATCTACCGCTTTACGGATAATGCCACGACCACTGCGCGCCAGCAGGCCAGTCAGAATACCGCTTAAGCTGTTCTGTTTCGGGGTTTCCATCAGCTTGCCGGTCAGCATTAAGCCCCAGGCCGCTGCATTCACAAACATCAGGTTACTTTGGCCTAAATGCTCTTTCCAGTTGCCTTGATTGATCTTGTCACGGATCAGCAGATCACGGGTTGCGGTATCGGGAATACGTAATAGCGCTTCGGCCAGACACATCAGGGCGATGCCTTCTTGTGAAGAGAGGGAGAACTCTTGCAACAGGCCTTGCACCAGACCGGCTTTACCGCTGGAATTTTTACGTTCACGCAGGGAGTGGGCCAGCTGAAAAGCCAGCTCATAAATTTGGCTGTTCAGTGCATCAGGAATTTCACTGTGCTCGAGTAAGTGGCTGACACATTCACTTTCAGGGCGACGCCATGCCGTATTAATGGCAATTTCTGCCTCATTTTTTTCTTTGAATTCAGTGATGTAATCCAAATGCGGTTTTGCGTCGTCGAAATGGGTTTCGCTATCCATCATGTTCATGCCAACATCCTGTGACGATATATTTTAGTTGAACGGTGTACCTTATATAATTTATGATCACAGAAAATATGCCGAATAACTCACTATAATTTTTGTTATTTTTAGAGATAAATACGGATTATGAATGGAATGATGAGCCTGGATCGCACTGACATTAAAATTCTGGATATTCTGCAAAAAGATGGCCGGATTTCAAATATTAAACTGGCAGAAGCCGTCAATTTATCGCCAACTGCTGCGCTGGCGCGGGTACAGAAACTGAGTAAAGATGGCTTTATTTTGGGCTATGAAGCCAAGCTGAATCCGGAGTTGCTGAATAGCAGTTTTGTGGTATTTGTGGAAATTCTGCTGGATAAAACCACGCCGAATGTACTGGAGGAATTTTCAGATGCGATTTTGCAGCATCCGGAAATTGTGGAATGTCACATGATTAGTGGTGGTTTCGATTTTGTAGTAAAAATCCGCTGTGCCAATATGGAAGAATTCCGCAAGATTTCCGGGCAAATTTTATGGCAGTTGCCGGGGGTGAAAGAAACCCGCAGTTATCCGGTGATGGAAGTGATTAAGGAAAGCTCGCAGCTAAAACTGAAATACCAGCACAAGGCCAAATAAACCGTCATCTTTGTCTGTATTTTCCGTTAAAACCCAAAAGGAGCCGAAGCTCCTTTTTTTATGGATGATCAATCAATTCGGTAGATTGCTGTGCTAGCTGTTCATTTCCTGCATGGCTTTTTTGTACTCGGCATCTGACTGTTCAAAGCGCTCAATCACCTCTGTACTTGGTGCCCGGTCGAGCAGACTGACTATTACAATACTCAGGCTGGCCAGAATAAAGCCGGGAATAATCTCATAGAGTCCGGTATCGGCCATGACATTTTTCCAGACAATCACGGTCATCGCACCGACTAGCATCCCGGCAATCGCGCCTTTCAGGGTCATGCGTTTCCAGAACAGCGACAGAATAATGAGAGGACCAAAAGCCGCGCCAAATCCGGCCCAGGCATAGGCCACCAGACCCAGGACTTTACTCGATGGATTGCTGGCCAGCCAGATTGCCAGCATTGCAATCAACAACACCATAAAACGGCCGACCCAGACCAGCTCTTTTTGTGAGGCATTTTTGCGTAAAAAAGCCTTGTATAAATCTTCAGTTAAGGTACTGGAGCAGACCAGTAACTGGCAGCTGAGCGTACTCATGACCGCGGCTAAAATGGCGGCCAGAATAATCCCGGCAATCCACGGATTAAACAGGATTTTGGTCAGCTCCATAAACACGGTTTCCGGGTTCTGATTCACCACAGCCGCCAGTTCTGGAAATTGCTGGAAATAGGCAATGGCAATGAAACCGGCACCCACCGCGCCGCCCAAGCAGAGGATCATCCAGCTCATGCCAATTTTACGCGCCGCTGGAATGGTTTTGACCGAGTCGGCCGCCATAAAACGCACCAGAATATGCGGTTGTCCAAAATAGCCTAAGCCCCATGCCAAGGAAGATAAAATGGCAATAAAACTTAAACCGGACAGCATCTGCGTGGCATGTGGACGCGCAGTTTCCAGTAACAGACCAATCTGCTGGCTATGATCACCCAATGCCAGATAGGTCATGATGGGAGTAATCAGCAGGGCAAAAATCATCAGCCCGGCCTGGAAGGTATCGGTCCAGCTAATCGCCAGGAAGCCGCCAATACAGACATAGCTGATGGTGGCTATCGCGCCAATCCACAGCGCCGTGGTATAGGACCAGCCAAACAGGCTTTCAAATAAACGCGCACCGGCCACCATGCCGGATGCACAGTAAATCGCGAAAAATACCAGAATCACCAGTGCTGAACTGACGCGCAGAATTTTCTTGCGGTCGCCAAAACGGCTGGTGAAATAATCCGGCAGGGTCAGGGCATTGTTTTGTACTTCGGTATGAACCCGCAAACGCCCGGCGACCAGAAGCCAGTTTAACCATGCACCAATAATCAGGCCGATGGCGATCCAGGCTTCAGATAATCCGGCCAGATAGATTGCACCGGGTAAACCCATCAGCAGCCAGCCGCTCATATCCGATGCGCCGGCAGAAAGCGCAGTCACCACGCTGCCCAGACTGCGGCCCCCAAGAATATAATCCGAGAAATCTGTGGTGGCCTTGTAGGCATACAGCCCAATACCGATCATGGCCACGATATAAAATATAAAGGTAATTAATGTGGGATTCAGTTGACTCATATGCCCATCCTTTGTCTGTAAGCGTTCATCCATCCGAGATGATTTTTTGCGCATTTTTTCAAGGAGCTGATTCAAGCATGGAATTAAAATTACGTTCTGTAACATTTCGACGGGATTTATAGCGGTCTTATGTTGCAGTTTGTAGCTTTAGATACAATTGAAAAAATGGGAGCAATGAGCGGAAAATTATTAAGTCAAAATTTTGAATAAAGCCATAGATATTTTTATTTTTGCAAATATGGAGAGGATCTGTTAAATCTGGCTTAAAAATGGAGTAAATTTACATTATGTTACATCCAGTACATTCAGAAAGAATGTGTAATTAAATATTTCAAAAAGCGTATCAATCTTGTGTAGTTTCAGGCTGGCACAGGTTTAAGATTTTCTTATGCACAATATTGGTGCGAAATAGTGAGTAAACAGTGTGATTACGGTTCAGACAGAGAAAACAAGAATAGAGCATGATTTGCTGGGTGCTAAAGAAGTGCCGGCAGACAGTTATTATGGTATTCATACCTTGCGTGCCTTGGAGAACTTCCAGATCTCCAATCAGCAGGTCGGTGAAAACCTGCATTTTATTCGTGCTTTGGCGCAAGTGAAAAAGGCATCTGCACAAACCAATTTACAGTTTGAGAAAATCTCCCCGCAGGTGGCTGAGGCGATTCAGTATGCCTGTGACCAGCTGATTGAACAGCCTGCTGCATGGCGTGCGCATTTCCCTTTAGATGTTTATCAGGGCGGTGCCGGAACGTCGATTAACATGAACAGCAATGAGGTGATTGCCAATATCGCCTTAGAACATCTGGGTCTGGAAAAAGGCAGTTATTTTTCCATTCATCCAAATGATCATGTTAATAAGTCGCAATCGACCAATGATGTCTATCCAACAGCCTTGCGTTTAGCGACTTATTACAGTCTGGATGATCTGTTCGTGCAGATGCGTAACCTGATTGACAGTTTCTACAAGAAAGTAGCTGAATTTCAGTATGTATTAAAAATGGGCCGGACCCAGCTGCAAGATGCCGTGCCGATGACCTTGGGGCAGGAGTTCCGTGCCTTTGCCACCTTGTTAAAAGAAGATTTAAAACTGATTGACCGGACCCGTCAGTTGTTACTGGAAATTAACCTCGGCGCTACCGCGATTGGTACGGGTGTAAATACTCCCAAAGGCTATGCCCAGGAAGCGGTGCAGGCTTTAAAAGAGATTAGCGGCTTGCCATTAATTGGCGCAGAAGATTATGTCGAAGCCACCAGCGACTGTGGGGTTTTCATCATTTTATCCAGCACACTGAAACGTCTGGCGGTGAAGTTATCGAAAATCTGTAATGACCTGCGTTTATTAAGTTCTGGCCCGCGTACCGGTCTGGGGGAAATCCGGTTACCGGAGTTGCAGGCCGGTTCTTCGATTATGCCGGCCAAGGTCAATCCGGTCATTCCGGAAGTGGTGAACCAGATTGCTTTTAAAGTGATTGGCAATGACCTGACCGTGACCATGGCGGCCGAAGCCGGGCAGTTGCAGTTAAACGTGATGGAACCGGTGATTGCCGTGTCGATTCATGAATCCATCCAGTTATTGACTCAAGCCATGAAAAGTCTGGATGAGAAATGTATTCAGGGCATTCAGGCCAATGAACAGGCTTGCCATGATGCGGTGATGCGTAGCGTCGGTATTGTCACTTTGCTTGATCCGATTCTAGGTCATGCCAAATGTGATGAAATCGGGAAACTGTGTATTGCTGAAAACAAAACCATTCAGCAGGTGGTACTGGAGCAGGAATTACTGACTCAGGAACAGCTGGATGAAATTTTTGCCCTGCATAGTCTGGTCAGTGAGGTAACACCACCGGAAGCAGTTTTTGCCCAAGTCAGCTAAGACACTGACTGCTTCAGTAAAACAGCAAAGGCTCAAGGTCATATATTGGTTTTGAGCCTTTTGTGTTTGGCTGAGGGTTTTGATTCAACTTACAGGGCCGCCAGCAGACGTGGCTTTAACTGTGCCAAACCTTGGGTTGCAGTGGCGGCAATACATTCATATTGTGCTGGTAAATGCTGCTGATTGGCTTTCGGGTCAATATAAAAGGCCTGACAGCTGGCCGGAATTTCATGAACCAGACCTGCCACCGGGTAGACCGCCAGACTGCTGCCAATCACAATAAAAATGTCGGCATCCTGCACCCATTCAATCGCTTGTGCATAGGCTGGTACCGCTTCACCAAACCAGACCACGTGTGGCCGTAGCGGATAACCCGCGTCACAAACATCACGTTCCAAATCCAGCTCGGCGCCTTCAATCGGGTAAAAGCGGGTAGTGGTTTGTGCATCGGGACCGGAGGTTTTGGCCAGCCGGATATTGCCATGCAAATGTAATACCTGCTGGCTACCGGCACGTTCATGCAGATCATCAATATTCTGGGTAATAACAGCCACATCAAAATACTGTTCCAGTTCGGCAATCAATTGATGTGCCGCGTTGGGCTGGGCATTCAGAATATTTTTGCGCCGTTCATTATAAAAACGCTGCACCAGCGCCGGATTTTTGGCCCAGGCTTCCGGCGTGGCCACATCTTCCACCCGATGCTGTTCCCACAATCCATCACTATCACGGAAGGTATTAATCCCGCTTTCGGCGCTCATTCCGGCACCGGAGAAAACAATCAGTTTAGGCATAGGCAGATTCCTGTGTGGCGATACTGTGCGTGACTTCCTGTTGCATCCATTCTACAAATTTCTGAATTAAAACTGAATTTTCCTGACTAGAATGTACCAGATAATAGGAGCGCCGGCCGCTGAGCTGCTGATCTGAGGCCAGTACCAGTTCACCGCTGGTTAATTCCTGCTGAATCAACATTTGCGGGATGAGTGCCATGCCCATGCCATGACTGGCGGCCACAGCCAGCATCGAAAACAGTTCATGACGCTGTCCATCATACGGATGGGCATGCTCAATCTGCTGGGTCTGGAACCATTCCTGCCAGATGGTCGGTCGTGTGGTTTGCTGTAATAAGGGCAGTTGCTGTAATTGTTCAGCAGCCAGGTTATAACCATAGCGATGGCTTTTTTGTGCCGCAGGAAAATGCCGGGCAATCAGCTGCGGTGAGCACACCGGCACCACATCTTCCTTCATTAAAAAATGGGTGTGGATTCCGGGCCAATGATCAATCTGCTGCTGCGTGCCCGCATAAATGGCCGCATCAAAAATATTTTCATTAAATAAAAACGGCTTGGTGCTGGTTTCCAAATGGATGGTAATTTCCGGATAGCGCTGGTTAAAACGATGCAGCTTCGGCACCAGCCAGCGCGTGGCAAAGGTCGGTACTACGCCCAGCTTTAAGGTGCCGCCTAATCCTTTATGCGACATCACATCGAGCGTGCTTTGCTCCAGCCCCAGTAAATAGGGTTTGATACTTTTATAATAATGCTGTCCTGCAGGCGTCAGCTCGACCCCATGCCGGGTCCGGATAAACAGGCTTAAGCTAAGAAATTCTTCCAGCTGCTGGATTTGCCGGGAAACCGCACTCTGGGTAATAAACAGCTCTTGCGAGGCATGGGTATAACTGCAATGCTTGGCTGCCGACTCAAAGCAGAGCAAGGCCTGTAAAGAGGGAATATTACGCCGCATTTCAGATCATCCTTTATCTGCACAGGTATTTGAAAATAGCATAGATGAAGGCGCTATGATCGCCAATTTGGTTATTTTTTATTGTTTCTTCACGGGTTTTAGCATGATGCGCCGCTCCAGTATAAATACGCTTATTTAAGATATGAGGAGAATGCATATCTGCATTAAAAAATCTCGTTTGAAAATATTATTTTTCACACATAGTATCAACACAAACAACGAGAACATTATTCAGGCAGAGGAAGCTATGAATCAAATGGTAAATTCACATTCAGGCCGTAAAGTACATTTTGACTGGCAAGACCCATTCCTGCTGGAGCAGCAGCTGACTGCAGAAGAGCGCATGATCCGTGATACTGCTGCAGCCTATTGTCAGGACAAGCTGATGCCACGTGTATTAGAACAGTTCCGTCATGAAAAAACCGATCCGACCATTTTCCGTGAAATGGGCGAGCTCGGTTTGCTGGGCCCGACCATTCCTGAGCAATACGGCGGTGCCGGTTTAAATTATGTCAGCTATGGTCTGATTGCCCGTGAAGTTGAGCGTGTTGATTCAGGCTACCGTTCTATGGCCAGTGTACAAAGTTCGCTGGTGATGATACCGATTAATGAATTTGGCTCGGAAGAACAAAAACAGAAGTATTTACCAAAATTAGCTACGGGTGAATATATTGGCTGCTTTGGTCTGACCGAACCGGATCATGGTTCTGACCCGGGCAGCATGATTACCCGTGCCAAAAAAGTCGATGGCGGTTATCGTTTAACAGGCGCAAAAATGTGGATTACCAACAGCCCAATTGCCGATGTATTTGTGGTCTGGGCCAAAGAAGTTTCACCTGAAGGCAATGTCGGTGACATTCGCGGCTTTATTCTGGAAAAAGGCTGGGAAGGGCTGTCTGCGCCTGCGATTCACGGCAAGGTCGGTTTACGTGCTTCCATCACCGGTGAAATTGTAATGGATAACGTATTTGTCCCAGAAGAAAATGCTTTCCCAGAAGTCCGTGGCTTAAAAGGTCCGTTTACCTGTCTGAACAGTGCCCGTTATGGCATTGCCTGGGGTGCGATGGGTGCGGCAGAGTTCTGCTGGCATACCGCACATCAATACACCATGGACCGTAAACAGTTTGGTCGTCCTTTGGCTGCCAATCAGTTAATCCAGAAAAAACTGGCTGATATGCAAACTGAAATTGCTTTAGGTTTACAGGCCGCATTACGTTTTGGCCGCATGAAAGATGAAGGTATTGCCTCGATTGAAGGAACATCTTTAATCAAGCGTAATAACTGTGGCAAGGCGCTGGATATTGCCCGTTTGGCCCGTGACATGATGGGTGGTAACGGTATTTCGGATGAATTTGGTGTGGCGCGTCATCTGGTGAATCTGGAAGTGGTGAATACCTATGAAGGGACGCATGACGTACATGCCTTAATTCTGGGCCGAGCACAGACCGGAATTGCTGCATTTTGTAATTAATGCAGAGGAATGGGTACGCCGGATTCATGCGGTCAAAGTACCGGTCGGTGTAATTAACTCGATTGAAGATGCCTTGGCTGAGCCACAAATTCAGCATCGGCAGATGCTGGTTAATTTGCCGCACAGTTTAAATAACCCGGATCCTGCTTAAGCCGATGATTCCTTAATTTGAATTGTTGGCTTATTTTGATGGGTTAATTGATATGCACATAGTGAGGCGTAAATTCCACTCAGAAATCCATGAAGACTACGTGCTTTA
>NZ_VPBF01000034.1:0-31867 GCF_013418865.1 Acinetobacter sp. YH12117 | reverse complement strand
GAACGCAATTCAGACACAAATCTGGATTGCGATGATCGCCTATTTATTGGTGAGTTTCGCTCGACATTTAGGAAAAACAGGTTGGACAGTTCAACGTTTACTCAGAATAATTCAAGTGAATTTGTTTAAAAGAAGAACTTTAAAAGCTTTATTTTCACCCGATAAAATACCCATAAAACAAGAGGAAGCTCAAATGAGCTTCCTCTTGTGAAAAATTGTGGGACAGCAATGGGCGCATCTCCTTCCTTTTTTATCTTCAGCACTTCACCGAGATGAAGCAACTCGCGTAGCTGCCTTGGCGAATTCCCCCACCATTTTAAATCGGCTGTAACTGTGCGCTTAAACGTGCTGCCATCTCTCTTAAATACTGGATTTTTGGATGCTGCATATCCAGCGGCAAATCCGAAGCAGTGCCCAACACCGAAATCGCATATTCAATTTCATGGTGCTGATTTAATACCGGCACACAAATCGCATGAATTCCGGCCAGCAAATCGCCTGCGACCGTGGCCACACCTTCACTTAGAATCTGCTGTTTTAAAGTTAAAAATTCATCCCAGTTCTGTGGATAGACCGGTTTTTGCTGCGCCTGATGCTGTTGCCATTCTTTTTCCAGCAAAGGCCGCACCAGCGCTTCCGGCATAAACGCAGCATAAGCCCGGCCGGTGGCCGAATTCAGCATCGGCATGATCGAACCGACACGGGTAATCACCGAAACCGGCTGATTCGGCTCCAGCCACTGTACAATCAGCGGGCCTTGCGCCGTCCATTTGCTAATCTGCAAACCACAATCCAGATGCTGGTGCAGTTCATTAATCTGTGCCTGTGCCGCCTGCAGACTGTCACTGCGCTGGATACAGCTCAGGCCAAAACGATAAGCCTGATCACCCAGCGCATAACGGCCATCTTCTAGCTGCTTGGCATAATTCATACGCACCAGACTAACCATATAACGATGCACCTTGGCCGGATGCATGGCCAGTTTTTCAGATAAATCTTTGAGCATGACCGGATGACGATAGGTCATCAGCGCATCCAGCACGGTTAAACCCACCTCTAAAGATTGCACGCCCACCTGATTCTTTTCTGACATAAGAATTTTACTCTCCTGTAAACACCGAGCATTTTAGCGTGCTGTTCTGATTTATAAATGCATCTCTGCAGAATTCTTTTATTTACATTTTTACGATATTCGTAATTTAATTAACTATTGCGTAATTAATAAAAATAAGTATGATGAGATTTATGACAAAAATCAAGTGATCCAGATCACTCCCCAGATAGAAAACACTGGACCGTTTTCATCGAGATATGCAGGAACCCATATGACTCAGCAAGCATTTGTAGACGTTGCAGCACATTCAGATTTCCCGATTCAGAACCTGCCGTATGGCGTATTTAGCGAAAGCCCAACGGGCCATCGCCGTATTGGTGTAGCCTTAGGTGAATGGGTGGTGGATTTGGCCATGCTGGAAGCGAACGGTTTTCTCAGCATTCAGGCCGGCGAAAGTTATTTTAATCAGCCGACCTTGAATAAATTTATTGAATCGGGTCAACACAACTGGCGCAAAATCCGTCAGGAATTACAAAGCCTGCTGTCTGCCGACAACCCGACATTACGTGACAATGACAGTTTACGTGCACAGGCTTTCTTCGCTCAGGCAGAAGTGCATATGCATCTGCCGGTACATATTCCGGGCTATACCGATTTCTATTCATCTAAAGAACATGCCACCAATGTCGGCTGCATGTTCCGTGATCCGAAGAATGCCCTGCTACCAAACTGGTCAGAATTACCGGTCGGTTATAACGGCCGCGCCAGTTCTGTGGTGGTGAGTGGTACACCAGTGGTACGTCCATCCGGCCAGATCAAGTTACCAAATGCCGAACGTCCAATTTTCTCGGCCTGCCGTAAACTCGATTTTGAACTGGAAACCGGCTTTATTGTCGGCAAACCGAACAAACTGGGTGAACCCATCTCGATTGAAAATGCCTGGGAGCATATTTTTGGCATGGTGCTGTTCAATGACTGGTCAGCACGTGACATCCAGCAATGGGAATATGTGCCTTTAGGACCGTTTAATGCCAAGACCTTTGCTTCATCCATTTCGCCATGGATTGTGACCATGGAGGCGCTGGAACCGTTTAAAACCCGTACCCAGGTACAAGAGCCACGTCCACTGGCCTATTTACGTGAAGAACAGGTCGATAACAGCTATGACATTCATCTGTCGGTTGAACTCAAAGCCGCACAATCGGAACAGAGCGATGTAATCTGCCAGACCAACTTTAAATATATGTACTGGTCGATGGCACAGCAACTGACCCATCACACTGTTTCAGGCTGTAATGTTCAGGTTGGCGATTTAATGGGTTCCGGCACCATTTCTGGTCCAACGCCGGATTCTTATGGCTCCTTGCTGGAACTGACCTGGAACACTAGCAAACCGTTAACTTTGGCCAACGGTCAACAGCGTGGTTTCCTAGAAGATGGCGACACGCTAATCATGAAAGGCTACTGTGAAAAAGATGGCCTGCGCATTGGCTTTGGTGAAGTCAGCGGCACCGTCTTGCCTGCAGTGCAATTTAACTTTGCCACAGATGAAGCGCAGGATGCTGCCCATGAAACTGTATAGTTATTTTCGCAGTTCAGCTGCTTACCGGGTGCGGATTGCGCTGAACCTGAAGGGCTTAAAAGCTGAGATTATTCCGGTACATTTGCTAAACAATGGCGGCGAACAGCATCAGCCTACCTATCGTCAAATCAACCCAAGCGGCCTGATTCCGGCCTGGGTGGAGGATGATTTTCAGCTGAGCCAGTCGCTGAGCATTCTGGAATATCTGCAAGAAAAATATCCGCAGCCAGCCCTGTTACCGGCCGATCTACAGCAACGCGCCAAAATCCGTGCCTTTTGCCAGAGCATTGCCTGTGATATTCATCCGATTAACAACCTGCGCGTACTGCAATATTTAAGCGGCACGCTACAACTCAGCGACGAACAGAAAACGGCATGGTATCAGCATTGGGTGACTTTGGGCTTTCAGAGTCTGGAAGCACAATTGACCGATTCCAATGGCCGCTTCTGTTTTGGCGATCAGCCCACTTTTGCAGACTGCTGCCTGATTCCACAGGTCTATAACGCCCAGCGCTTTCATGTCGATTTAGCAGATTTCCCTAAAATTGCCGCGATTTATAGCCATTGCCTCACCCTGCCTGCATTTCAACAGGCCGCACCCGAAGCACAAGCAGATGCCGCCTAAGATTCATCAATAAGGATATTGAACCATGACCATTCAAATTGAAAAAATTCACCACGTTGCCTATCGCTGTAAAGATGCCAAAGAAACCGTCGAGTGGTACAAAAAAAACCTGAATATGGACTTTATTCTGGCTTTTGCCGAAGACTATGTACCGTCGACCAAAGCCTTTGACCCATACATGCATTTATTCCTGGATGCCGGCAATGGCAATGTACTGGCCTTTTTTGAACTGCCGACCCAGCCAGAAATGGGCCGTGATGAAAACACCCCGAAATGGGTGCAGCATATTGCCCTGAAAGTCAAAGACCGCGCTGCACTGCTCAAAGCCAAAGCGCATCTGGAAGCCAATGGTGTCGAGGTTTTAGGCGTGACCAATCATGGCATTTTCCATTCAATTTACTTTTTTGATCCGAATGGCCATCGTCTGGAACTGGCCTACGATGATGAAGCTGCGCCAGAAAAAATCGCCCTGATTACCGAAGACATGAAGCATGAAATGCTGGAGCAATGGAGCAAGACCAAACGCGCGCCGCATCATACCCATTTCCTGCATGCCTCCGAGTTAGACAACAACGCTGGCAGTGCCAAAGTCGACAGCTAAACAAGCAGGTTAAAACAGATGAATAAAGTAGTAGCAACTGCTGAGCTGGCGTTGGCCGATGTGGTGGCCGATCATCAAACGCTCGCGGTAGGTGGTTTTGGCCTCTGTGGCATTCCTGAAGCCTTAATTGAAGCGCTAAAAAATACCGGGGTGACGGGACTGACCTGTATTTCCAACAATGCCGGAGTCGATGATTTTGGTTTGGGTAAATTGCTACAGACCAAACAGATTAAAAAGATGATCTCTTCCTATGTTGGTAAAAACAAGGAATTTGAGCGCCAGTATTTAAGCGGTGAACTGGAAGTGGAACTAACCCCTCAGGGCACACTGGCAGAAAAATTACGTGCTGGCGGCGCGGAGATTCCGGCCTTTTACACGCAAACCGGGGTCGGTACGCTGATTGCTGAAGGCAAAGAAGTCCGTGAATTTGAGGGAAAATCCTATATTCTAGAACACGCCTTAACGGCTGATGTTGCCCTGATTAAAGCCTATAAAGCAGATAAAGCCGGAAATTTAATATTCCGCAAAACTGCCCGTAATTTTAATCCTGAATGTGCCATGGCCGGCAAATTTACCATTGCGGAAGTCGAGCAGATTGTGGAAATCGGCGAGCTGGACCCGGATGAGATCCATCTGCCTGGAATTTATATCAACCGTGTGGTACTGAACAGCACACCCGAAAAACGGATTGAACAGATGACCTTAAAGGTGGAGGCTTAAACCATGGCATGGACGCGAAATGAAATGGCCCAGCGTGCTGCGCTTGAGCTGCAAGATGGCTTTTATGTCAATTTAGGAATTGGCCTGCCCACCCTGGTCGCCAACTATATTCCAGAACATATCAACGTCTGGCTACAGTCTGAAAATGGCCTGCTGGGCATTGGTGAGTTTCCGACTCAAGACACGCTTGATCCTGACCTGATTAATGCCGGGAAACAGACGGTAACTGCACAAGCAGGGGCATCATTTTTCTCGAGTGCAGAGTTCTTCGCCATGATTCGTGGCGGACATGTCAACATTGCCATTTTAGGCGCTATGGAAGTGTCGGAACGTGGCGATTTGGCTAACTGGATGATTCCAGGTAAAAAAGTCAAAGGCATGGGCGGCGCCATGGATCTGGTGGTTGGGGTACAGAAAGTCGTGGTGCTCATGGAACACTGTGCCAAAGATGGCAGCCCGAAACTGCTTTCCGAATGCAGCCTGCCTCTGACCGGTCAAGGTGTCGTCAACCGGATTATTAGTGATCTCGGCGTGATTGATGTGACTGAACAGGGCTTAAAGCTCGTAGAACTGGCCAAAGATGTGACCCTTGCACAAATTCAGGCTGCTACAGGGGCAAAGCTGATCACAACGGGGCTAGATGCAGCTTAAATTCCACAGATCAGGAGCAGCGATATAGCTGCTTCTGTTTTTAACCCACTAATCACCTGATTTTTGAGAGCATGCCCGTCTCTAAAATTTTGAATTAAATCTCAAAAATTATAGTTTCAAAGAAATAAGCATCAAATTTTCAGCCATTAAAATTGATCAAATTTCAATCAGTTAAAAATATTAAAAAAACATCTCTTTTTATAATTTTTTTATTATTTATCAATAAATAACAATAAAAAAATAAGATTAATTTAGAGTTTAAGCTCTAATGAGGTTGGATTTTATACTCAATAGTTCATGTAGAGCATTTACTCTTATTTTAATTGTGCTATTTTTGTCACATGGAGTAACAAATGATCTCGGTGAATACAAGCCGAAATCATCCTAGATGAAAGCTTAAAGCATCAACAAAAACAGTCATAAAAGACTTTATAGCCCAAGGGAAATGTATAATGAAATTAAAAGCACTAAGCACAGCAATGATTTTAGCAACTGTACCAATGACAGGTGCTTTTGCTGCAGCTCTAGATCGTTCTGGTCAATCTATTGCTGCATTCTTACAACCGGGTAACTACTTTGAAGCAGGTATTTCAGTCCTAGATCCAGATGTATCTGGTAAAGAAGCTGGTACAAGTGAAACACGCCGTAATATTGAAGATATGGCTGGTGATTACTATTTCCCAAGCGCAGCCTTAAAATTCCAACCTACTGAAAAGTTCTCAGTCGGTATTTTATATGACCAACCATATGGCGCTGAGGCAGAATACCAAGGTACCAATGTCTTTACTTCAAACCCAGGTACAGACACTATTTTATCAACTGGTGCAATAAACAATATTGTGCGTGCTAGAGCAATTGCAGCTCTTAAAGCTCAAGGACAGCCAGTAAATGACCAAACAATAGCATTTGCTTCTCAAGAAGTTAGAGATAGTGCAGCATTTCAACAGTTAACTGGAGCACTTGCTGTAGGTAATAATTTCTTAGGCGAAGGTAATACTAAAGTTGAAGTAGATACTCAAAACCTGTCTTTAGTTTTTGGTTACCAACCGACTGAAAACTGGAATATCTACGGTGGTGGTGTTTATCAAACTGTTAAAGGGAATCTAAGCTTACGCGGTCAAGCATATAGCCTTTTCAACGGTTATGATGCGACATTTAAAGAAACAAGTGGTACAGGCTGGTTAGCAGGTTTAGCCTTCCAAATCCCAGATATTGCTTTAAAAGCTTCTGTAACTTATCGTTCAGAAATTGACCATGATGTTTCAGCTTCTGAAGACTTATCACTTTTAAACTTCCCTTTACTAACAACTGTATTGGGTGGTTTAGGTGTTTCTCCTGCCCAGCTTGCTACTTTAGATGATTCAGGCAAAACTAAAATTACTACACCTCAATCTGTAAACCTGGATTTCCAAACTGGAATCATGGCAAATACTGTAGCTTTCGCTAATGTACGCTGGGTAGACTGGTCAAACTTTTCTATTCGCCCTTACCAATTTGGCAATATCAGTGAAGCTGTAGGTCCTCTAGTAGGTCGTCCAGATGGCTTTAATCTGGTTGAATATGAAGATGATCAAATTTCAGCAACTGTAGGTGTAGGCCGTAAATTTAATGACCTATGGGCTGGTAACGTATCAGTAGGTTGGGATTCTGGCGCAGGTAACCCTGTATCAACTCTTGGTCCTACTGAAGGTTATTGGAACGTGGGTCTAGGGGTTCAATACTCACCTGCACCAAACTACTTTATTGCAGGTGGTGTAAAATACTTCATGTTGGGTGATGCTAAAGCCCAAACAGGTGCTCAAGCAGGCGGTTCTGATTATGTTGCAGAGTTTGAAGACAACGATGCATGGGCATACGGTTTAAAAATCGGTTACCGCTTCTAATCTCTTAGTTTTCAAAGGAGCCACCCTTCGGGGTGGCTTTTTTTGCACTTAAAACTCCTCTTTTTTATACAAGTGTTAATTAAATGTTTAAATTAAAAGCAATTAAACTCATATTTACCCAAACATTACCCTAAAAAATTATTTAATAAAATTCATTTACTTAAGACCTAAAAATAACACTTTTACTCTAATCAACTGCTATTTATAACTTATTCAGTTCATTTATTCTGCGAAGTTGAGCATTTACTCTTTTTTCAAATATGTTACTTTTCCTGCACTTTTTGTTACATAAAGCATCAGGGAACGACCATGAAGCTCAATAAAATCTATTCGGCTATTTTACTTAGCACTCTCCCACTTACACCTGCGCTTGCTGCTGGTTTAGACCGTTCTGGTCAATCTATTGCTGCATTTTTACAATCAGGCAATTATGCAGAAGCAGGTATTTCAGTTTTAGATCCAAATGTATCTGGTCAAGACAAAGATAAACACCAAGCTAATGACATGGCAGGTGATTATTACTTCCCACACGCTGCATTAAAAGTTCAAGCAACTGACAAAATTTCGATTGGTTTAATTTACGATCAGCCCTATGGCGCCGATGCCGAATATTTTGGCAACAATAATTTTGTTGAAAGTAGACCTGTACCATTTCAAGGTGGCACTTCAGTTGAGGTTGATACCCAAAATTTAAACCTGTTAGTTGGTTATCAACCTAATGAAAATTGGAATCTATATGCAGGCGCTGTATATCAAACAGTAGATGGTACTGTTATTTTACGTGGCACTGCATACTCGGCCCTTAATGGTTATGATTTTAAAACAGGTGAGGATGAATCTGTTGGTTGGTTAGCTGGTGTTGCTTATCAAATTCCTGAAATAGCACTTAAAGCTTCTGTTACTTACCGCTCTGAAATTGAACATGAAATGACTGCTTATGAGAACTTTGGTGCAATAGGATTTACTTCTATTCCTGCACTAGATGCGGCCATGACGCAAATTAGTTCTACAACAGGTAAAACACAACTAACAACACCACAATCTGTCAATCTAGATTTCCAAACAGGAATTATGGCTAACACTGTTGCATTTGCAAACCTTCGCTGGGTGGACTGGTCAAATTTTAAAGTACAACCATACAAATTTGGCAAGCTTACTCAAATATTAGGCCAAGCTGGTTATGTACCAACCAAACCTAATGGATTTAACCTTATTGACTATAAAGATGACCAAATTTCTGCAACTGTTGGTGTAGGACGTAAGTTCAATGACCGTTGGGGTGGCAATGTATCTGTAGGCTGGGATTCTGGTGCCGGCAACCCTGTTACGACCTTAGGTCCAACTGAAGGCTACTGGAGTGTAGGTACAGGTGTTCGCTACTCACCTACCGAAAATTATTTCATTGGTGCAGGATTTAAATACTTCTGGTTAGGTGATGCTGATGCCGTCACAGGTGCACATACGGAAGCAGGCAAGTTTGAAAATAATTATGCAGTTGCATATGGATTAAGTATTGGCTACCGCTTCTAAAAATTTCATAGTTAGAACCGCATAACTAACAAAGGGCATCAAATGATGCCCTTTGTTGCACTCAGCTTCAGATTAAGCTGGAATATCACGCACAGATGCTTTACGGATCGCTTCTTTTAGCGCTTCATAGCCATGAATGGCCGGGAACTGTGGAAATTCTGCAATCACATTTTCAGGTGCATCAAACAGGAAACCGGCATCGGCTTCGCCAAGCATGGTGGTGTCATTATAAGAATCGCCTGCGGCAATTACACGGAAATTCAAACCATGTAATGCTTTTACCGCCTGACGTTTCTGGTCAGGTTGACGCAGCTTGTACGCGGTGATCATACCATTTTCATCAGTTTCCAGTTTATGGCAGAAAATGGTTGGCCAGCCCAGTTGCTTCATTAACGGATGAGCAAACTCGTAGAATGTATCAGATAGAATAATCAGCTGGAAATGAGTACGTAACCATTCCACAAATTCTTTGGCACCCGGAAATGGGCCCATATCGGCAATCACTTCCTGAATATCATTTAAACCCAAACCATGCTGTTTTAAGATATTCAAACGCTGTGTCATTAATACATCATAGTCAGGAATATCACGGGTTGTCGCTTCTAGCTCTTTAATCCCAGTTTTTTTTGCAAAGTTAATCCAAATTTCTGGAACCAACACACCTTCAAGATCAAGACATACAACTTCCATGAATGCTCCCCATATCTGTCATTGAAAAAAATTTGCTCTATCATAGACCAAGATCGCGCTTTTGACTTGTTCTTTTTTAAATCTATTTTTTTCATAAGCATTGATTTTTTAGTGATAAGTTGGTTTTGGCATTTCTATTAAAATACAGCCGAAATAAATTAATATAGGTTTTGTCATCTCCAAGCCTATAGCCAGGAATATTATGACTACCATTCCCACTATTGATCTCGTTGACGCGCTTGCCGCCGAATATGCAGATAAATCTCCAAGTGAAATTCTAAAACTGGCACTCAGCCAGCCAGGTGAAATTGCGATTTCCTTTTCAGGCGCTGAAGATGTGGTGCTGATTGATATGGCGGCCAATCTGGGTCTGCCTTTTCGTGTCTTTAGCCTGGATACCGGCCGTTTGCATGGCGAAACCTATCAATTTATTGAAACCGTTCGCAAGCACTATAATATTCCAATTGAAATCTGTTTCCCGGAAACTGAAGCCATTCAGCAACTGATTAATGAAAAAGGCCTGTTCAGTTTCTACGCCGACGGTCATCAGGAATGCTGTGGCATCCGTAAAGTTCAGCCGCTGCGTAAAAAGCTGGCCACGCTAGATGGCTGGATTACCGGTCAGCGTAAAGACCAGAGTCCGGGCACGCGCAATGAAATTCCAGTGGTTCAGGCTGACCCAGGTTTTTCTGGTCCTGGCAAACAGCTGATCAAGTACAATCCTTTGGCCAACTGGTCCAGCAGTGATGTCTGGAATTACATCCGTTTAATGGAAATTCCATATAATCCATTACATGAAAAAGGTTTTATTTCGATTGGCTGTGAACCATGTACCCGTGCAGTTTTACCGAACCAGCATGAACGCGAAGGCCGCTGGTGGTGGGAAGATGCAACCCATAAAGAATGTGGACTTCACGCCGGAAATCTGAAAAAATAAATACGCTAGACCACTGCCCAGCAGTGGTTTATTTTTTTACGCAACAGAATAAACAAAGTTCCGCGTTTATATGATAAACACTATATACTAAGTCAGTTCACCTATAATTCTAAAAAGCCGTTCCAATGAAGGTCGGTCATATTGCAGTGAGGCAATTAACGCTATGCGTCCATTACATCCGATTGATTTTATCTTTCTGTCTTTAGAAAAACGCCAGCAACCAATGCATGTTGGGGGGTTATTCCTATTTCAGATTCCAGAGAACGCACCTGAAACCTTTATTCAAGATCTGGTCGAAGACATCCGTAATTCTCAATCGATGCCGATTCCACCGTTTAACAATAAATTGAATGGCTTATTCTGGGATGAAGATCCTGAATTCGATCTGGACCACCATTTCCGTCATATCGCCCTGCCTCATCCGGGACGAATCCGTGAATTACTGACCTATATTTCTCAAGAACACAGCGCGCTGATTGACCGCGCCAAACCGCTATGGACCTGTCATATTATTGAAGGGATTGAAGGCAACCGCTTTGCCATGTACTTCAAAATCCATCATGCCATGGTCGATGGTATTGCCGGCATGCGCTTACTGGAAAAATCGCTCTCACACGATCCAGATGCCAAAAGTATTGTACCGCCTTGGTGTGTAGAAGGCCGCCGCGCCAAACGACTGAAAGAGCCGAAAGCCAGCCGCTTCAAGAATATTGCAGCAGGACTGAAAAGCCAGTTGGAAGCCACGCCGCGAGTCATGTACGAGTTATCGCAAACTGTAATGAAAGATATGGGCCGTAATCCGGATTATGTATCCAGCTTCCAGGCACCAAGTTCAATCCTGAATCAGCGCGTTAGTTCCTCACGCCGCTTTGCTGCACAGTCCTATGAGTTTGCCCGTCTGCATAAAATTGCCAAGGCCCTGGGCGTGACTATTAATGACATTGTGCTGGCCATCTGTTCAGGTGCCTTACGTGAATATTTACTCAGCCAGAATGCCCTGCCAAGAAAACCACTAATTGCCATGGTACCCGCCTCAGTCCGGAGCGATGATTCTGATGTATCCAACCGGATTACCATGATTCTGGCCAATCTGGCGACGCACAAGGACAATCCACTGGAACGTCTCAGCATTATTCGTCGCAGCGTACTAAATGCCAAAGAACGCTTTAAACGCATGAATGCCAACCAGATTCTGAACTATAGCGCCTTTGTTTATAGCGCCGCCGGCTTAAATATTGTGTCTGGTTTAATGCCAAAACGTCAGGCCTTTAACCTGGTCATTTCCAATGTGCCGGGACCGCGTGAAGCGCTGTACTGGAATGGTGCCAAACTTGAAGCGTTGTATCCGGCTTCAATTGTGCTGGATGGTCAGGCGCTGAACATCACCATGACCAGTTATCAGGACAAGCTGGAAGTTGGTTTAACAGCCTGCCGCAATGCCCTGCCAAAAATGCAGAACCTGTTACAACATCTGGAAGATGAAATTCAGCGTTTTGAACGGATTATTGAAACAGTAGATGTAACCTTGGACGAGGTGGAAAAAAAGTCAGTTAAAAGACTCGGCCCAGGCCGGAAGAACATCGAGATTCAGACGAAAAGTATGAATCTCTTTTTTAAATTGTAATGATAAGAGAAAAAATTAAGGGGCTTTCAAAAGGCCCCTTAACTTTTAATGGTTCGACATTGTTTTAATAATTGCTGACAGACGGTGCGAATCATGGCGGTGGTAATTTGTACTTCTTTACCTTGCTCATCTACGATATACGCCGCACTGTGTACAGTTTTTGGTTCTAAAACTTTAAGACTTTTATTAATCACGACTTCGCTCATACCCATGATAGACCTCATTTTGCTGAAACCGTAAGGGAGATTACGGCTTTGGCTCTGGTGTATGCTTAGTATTGTGAATCTACCTAAAAAAGTAAAATTTCAGATGTAACAACTGTTTAACGATATCCTGTTACAATTTCAGCTTAAAATGATATCGTATTGCTCTTGCGTGTATAAATTTTCAACCTGGAATTTTATGACACGATTCACGAAATGCTCCAGATCCGCGACGGCTGGTGCTTCTGCGGTTAACAGCCGGTCAATCACCGATGGATGGGCAACGACAGTAAAGCCACGCTGAGATTCAAAGGCACGTGCATAGCGCATAATTTCTCGAAAAATCTCGTAACACACTGACTCGGCTGTTTTCACATAACCGCGGCCCTGACAGGTTGGACAAGACTCACACAGCAAATGTTCCAGAGATTCACGGGTACGCTTACGGGTCATTTCCACCAGACCCAGTTCAGACACCTGGGTAATTTTGGTTTTGGCATGATCGCGTTCCAGCATTTTCTCGAACTGGCACATCACTTCTTCACGATGCTGTGCTTCCTGCATGTCAATAAAATCAATGATGATAATCCCACCCAGATTACGCAGTCGCAACTGGCGTGCAATCACCTGTGTGGCTTCCATATTGGTTTTAAAGACCGTGTCTTCCAGACTACGCCCGCCGACATAAGAACCGGTATTGATATCAATGGTGGTCATGGCTTCGGTCTGATCAATCATCAGATAGCCACCCGATTTCAGCGCCACGCGGGTTTGAAGCGCCTTCTGGATATCTTCTTCGACATTGTATAAATCGAACAGCGGCCGTTCGCCCGGATAATGCAACAAGCGGTTTTGCATATTCGGCACAAACTCATCGACAAAGTCTTTCAGCTTGGCATAGATTTCACGTGAATCGACATAGATTTTGGCAGTTTCTTCATTGGCCAGATCACGAATCACGCGCTGCGGCAAAGGCAGCTCTTCAAAAATTAAAGACGGCACCGCAATAATTTTCTGTTTGCGCTGAATATGCTCCCACAGCTTGGCCAAATAGGCCATGTCCTGGGCAATGGCGGCTTCTTCCACCCCTTCTGCGGCGGTACGAACAATCACCGAGCCCGGCAGTTTATGCTGTTTCTGAATCCGTTCAATCATCGAACGCAAACGGTCACGCTCTTCATCCGATTCAATCCGCTGTGATACGCCAATATGGCTGCCAAATGGCATCAATACCAGATAACGCGAAGGAATTGACAGATCGGTCGACAGGCGCGCGCCTTTGGTGCCGAGCATGTCTTTCATAACCTGCACAGTAAGGATTTGCCCCGGCTGTAACAGCTCGAAAACATTCGGGGTTGGCTGGCTGCGTGGCCAGACCATGTCATTGATATGTAAAAAAGCGGTACGTGACAGCCCAATATCGACAAAGGCAGCCTGCATACCTGGCAGCACCCGTACCACTTTACCTTTATAAATATTTCCTACTAAACCACGTTTGGCGGTACGTTCAACAAATAATTCATTGACCGTGCCGTTTTGAATTAACGCGACACGACATTCCATAGGCGTGACGTTAATCAACAACTCGTCAGACATAATACAACTCAAAGCCTTATAAAAATTCTTGTAGCAGCAGTTAATTTAGTGCCTTAACTGTCTGTAATAACTGTACGGTTTCATGCAGCGGCAATCCCACCACGTTGCTATAACTGCCTTCAATACGCGGGATATAACGTGCTGCAATGCCCTGTATGGCATAGGCTCCCGCCTTACCCAGCGGCTCTCCACTGGCCCAATAACACTCCATGTCACTCAGACTCAGCGCTTGAAATTCAACCTGGGTACGTACCACTATACTGTATTTTTCTGCTTTTGTGCGTACGCAAACACCTGAAAATACATCATGTTTTCGACCGGAAATCTGCTGCCACATGGCAAAGGCATGCGCTTTGGATTCTGGTTTTCCTAAAATCTGGCCATCAACACCCAAACTGGTATCGGCGGCAATCACAATCGCATCAGGGAAACGTGCCAACACGGCATCGGCTTTGGCACAGGCCAGCCGCTCAACATACTGCTCGACTGGCTCATCTGGCAAGATAGACTCGTCGATGTCCGGGCTGTAAATCTCAAATTGCAGCCCCAACTGTTCAAGCAGCTCACGGCGTCTAGGTGAGCTGGAGGCCAGAATTATACGCTGCGCCATTTTCGTAGCAGATAATACAGCACCGGCCAGACCAGAATGCTGGACAGCACCGGTTGCCAGTGACGGGCAAATGGAAATTCAATACCGGCCATAATCTGTAACAGCCAGATCAGCGCCAGATGGACCACAATGGCAATACTGGCAATCACCCATAAATTGGCAAAGGTCATCACCCGACGTTCGCGGGTTAGAAAGCGCGCCACGAAGGTAATTAATACAAAACTTAAGGCATTCATGCCCAGCGGTGCATCCAGCAGCAAATCTGCAAACAGGCCGGTGCCAAAGGCAAACCAGACGCCACACCAGGTCGGCTGGCTCATGACCCAGAACAGCATTACCATCATCATAAATACCGGACGCCAGCCCGATAAGCCATAAGACAAGGGATAAACCAGTAGCACCGAGGCAATAATGACCGAGAAGATAATCGGGAATAAAGGATCTTTGGGTTTACGCTGGCCCAGTTTAGTGATTGGCATGTGGCTGCTCCCGCGATAAAGATTCAGAGAATAACACCACCACATGATGTCCACCGGCCAGCTGTGCAGCAGGAATCACATCAATTTGCGCAAACTCGCCTGAGTTATGCCGGCTGACCTTGGAAATAGTTCCGACCAGATAACCTGCCGGGAAATGTTCACCAAGTCCGGAGCTATAGACTTTTTCACCGACTTTGATATTGGCACTGGTCGGCACATATTCCATTTTTAAACGGCCTAAGTCACCGGTGCCCGAAACAATCGCGCGCATACCGGTATGTTCCAGACGTACCGACAGCGAATGTTCTTTATCAGACAGCAGCATTACCCGGCTACTGTGCGGATAGACATCGACAATCTGGCCCATAATGCCGCGATCATCCAGCACGGTTTGCCCGACTTTGAGCTGACGGTTGGCACCGCGGTTAATCACAATAATATGCCGTAGCGGATCGGCATCGGTCCCAATCACTTCGGCAATTTCCATGCGTCCGTCAATGATCAGTGGCGTATCGAGCAGGCCACGTAAACGGGTATTTTCGGCAGACAGTTCGGAGAGTTTTTGCAGGCGTACCTGTGCCTGAAGCAGCTCGGCCTGCATCGCGGTATTTTCACGACGCAGCTGGGCTTCAGATTTACTTTGTTGACTTAGCCATTCTCGCGACAACACCGGATAACTTGCCAGCGCATAAATCGGATTATATGCCGCGTACAAGAGATCCCTTGCCGGTTGAATTACATGCGGCATGCGCCAGTTAAAAAACAGCACCACCAAGCATGTAATGACCGCAATAATAAAGGAGCGAAAAGATGGCGGTTGTCTGGAAAACAGATGTGATTGCACCGCCGGGTCCTTTTGATTAGCCTACAAATAACATGTCATGGTTTGGATTATCAAAGAATTCCAGCACCTTGCCACCACCACGGGTGACACAGGTTAAAGGCTCTTCAGCCACGACCACTGGCAAGCCGGTTTCTTTGGCCAACAGCTTGTCCAGATTACGCAGCAAGGCACCACCACCGGTCAGGACAATACCGCGCTCGGCGATATCTGAAGATAATTCTGGTGGTGTTTGTTCCAGCGCCGATTTTACTGCGGACACAATATTTTGTAACGGGTCAGAAATCGCCTGAGTAATTTCATCAGAAGTCACGGTAATGGCACGAGGCACACCTTCGGCCAGGTTACGGCCACGCACTTCAATTTCCAGTGGTTTCGCACCCTCTTCAGGAACTGCCATGCCCACTTCTTTCTTGATGGTTTCTGCTGTGGTTTCACCAATCACACAGCCATGCGCTTTACGGACATAGTTGATGATCTGCTCATCAAACACATCACCACCAATACGCAGTGAATCTGCATAGACACAACCTTGTAGCGAAATAATCGCAATTTCAGTTGTACCACCGCCCACATCGACCACCATCGAACCACACGCCTGCTCAACCGGCATACCGGCACCAATTGCTGCAGCCATCGGCTCTTCAATTAAACGGACATCACGCGCACCGGCATTAAACACTGCCTCACGAATGGCGCGACGTTCAACCAGCGTCGATTTGCATGGCACACAGACCACCACACGCGGTGCAGGCGGAAACAGGCGCTTTTCATGCACTTTACTGATGAACTGGTTCAGCATGGTTTCAGTCACTTCAAAGTCGGCAATGACGCCGTCTTTCATTGGACGAATGGCAGAAATATTGGCAGGTGTACGACCCAGCATCTGTTTAGCATCCAGACCGACTGCGGCAACGATTTTCTGTGAACCGCTGTGACGAATTGCCACAACCGTCGGTTCATTTAATATAATGCCTCGTCCTGGCGCATAAATAAGTGTATTTGCTGTACCTAAATCAATGGCTAGATCTGGTGAAAACAAGCCAATTAGTCGTTTTAGAATCACGGAGTCGTTCTCGATTAAACTTTATGTGGACGCAAGTTGGCAACTTTAACTAAATGTGATGCTTTGGACAAGTCAATCGCTTATTATAACGCACGATATTTTGAAAATTTTTAATACTGATTAGGTGATGTTATGTCTACATCGGATGCACAGCATTCTGCAGATTTAAATGCACAAACAGTTTCAGCAATCGCCAATCTTGCTCGGTTGTCGCTCAATGATACGCAATCTGCTGAATATGCTCAAAGTCTAAATAAAATTTTAGGCATGATGGAAACCTTAAAAGGCATCAATACCGATGGCGTTGAGCCACTCAAAAGCCCATTTGACCACCCTCAACCGCTACGTGAAGATGTGGTGTCTGAAGATAACCATCGTGAGGAATATCAGGCCGTTGCACCTGCCGTGCAGGACGGTTTGTATCTGGTACCACGCGTAATTGAATAATTTTTTCAGCGCTCATCTTTTTGTTGAATTCAGGTAAAGAATATTTCTCATGACAGATTTACATCGCTTATCCATTCGTGAACTGACTGAGGGTTTAGCCAATGCAAAATTCTCTGCTCGCGAATTGACCGAACATTATTTAAAACGCATCGAAAAAATTGATGCCCAGGTCAATGCCTATGTCACCGTAACTGCGGAACAGGCGCTGGCCCAAGCCGATGCTGCCGATGCGTTGCGTCAAGCTGGCGGCGCTGGTGTGCTGACCGGTGTGCCTATTGCGCATAAAGATATTTTCTGTACCCAAGGCATTAAAACCACCGCTGGTTCTAAAATGCTGGATAACTTTATCTCGCCTTACGATGCTACGGTGGTTGCCAAAGGTAAAACTGCTGGCTTAGTCACTTTAGGTAAAGTGAACATGGACGAATTCGCAATGGGTTCGACCTCGGAAAGCTCATACTTTGGCGCAACCAAAAACCCGTGGGCACTGGATCGTGTACCGGGTGGTTCTTCAGGTGGTTCGGCTGCGGTGGTCGCGGCTGATCTGGCGCCATTTGCAACCGGTACCGATACCGGTGGTTCGATTCGTCAGCCAGCTTCTTTCTGTGGCTTGACCGGTCTGAAACCGACTTATGGCCGTGTATCGCGTTTCGGTATGATTGCCTATGCATCATCACTGGATCAAGGCGGTCCAATGGCACGCTCTGCGGAAGACTGTGCATATCTGATGAACGTGATGGCGGGTCATGATGCCAAAGATTCAACGTCGGTCGAGAAAGATGTCGATGATTACGTGGCGAACCTGAACGGTACATCGGTAAAAGGTTTACGTATTGGTATTCCAAAACAGTACTTTAATGTTGCCGGTCTGGCCGCAGATGTAAAAGCGCGCGTTGAAGAATCGCTGAAAAAATTAGCAGAGATGGGTGCCATTCTGGTTGAGGTTGATCTCAACATGACTGAAGCCTATGTACCAACCTATTACCTGATTGCGCCAGCGGAAGCATCTTCAAACCTGTCACGTTATGACGGCGTACGTTATGGCTATCGCTGTGAAGATCCAAAAGATATTCTGGACCTGTACAAACGCTCCCGTTCAGAAGGTTTTGGTGCCGAGGTACAGCGCCGTATCCTGATTGGTACCTATGCCCTGTCTGCCGGTTATTACGATGCCTACTATGTAAAAGCGCAGAAAGTTCGCCGCTTAATTCAGCAAGATTTCTTAAAAGCATTTGAATCTGTAGATGTCATCGCTGCGCCTTCTGCACCAACTACTGCATACCGTATCGGTGCAAACCTGTCTCCGGTTGAAATGTACCTAGGTGACATCTATACCATCGCGGTAAACCTTGCAGGTCTTCCTGCGATTAACGCGCCTGTTGGTTTTGACAAAGACAACTTGCCAGTTGGCTTACAGTTGATTGGTAACTACTGGTCAGAATCTCAATTGTTGTCTGTGGTACATCAGTATCAACAAGCAACCGATTGGCATACTAAACGCGCTGCAATTGCTGAGGAGAATGCATAATGGCTAAAAACGCTGCTAAACCAAAATCAAACCTGATTGATGGTTGGGAAGTCGTGATTGGTATTGAGATTCACACTCAGCTTGCGACTAAATCTAAAATCTTCTCTGGTTCTTCTACCGAGTTTGGTAATGATCCAAATACTCAGGCCAGCCTTGTAGATTTAGCCATGCCAGGTGTACTGCCTGTACTCAACAAAGAAGTGGTTGATCTGGCAATTCGCTTTGGTTTGGGGATTGATGCCTACATCGACCAAGCCTCTGTATTTGCACGTAAAAACTATTTCTACCCGGATTCGCCTAAAGGCTATCAAATTAGCCAGATGGACAACCCGATTGTGGGCCTCGGTCATATCGACATCCAGCTTGAAGATGGCACCACCAAACGTATTGGCGTAACCCGTGCGCACCTTGAGGAAGATGCGGGTAAATCAATCCATGACCAATTTGAAGGCATGTCAGGCATTGACTTAAACCGTGCAGGCACGCCTTTATTGGAAATCGTATCTGAACCAGATATGCGCTCAGTTGAAGAAGCGGTTGCTTATATTAAAGCGATTCACACACTGGTGCGTTGGTTGGGTATTTCTGACGGCAACATGGCAGAAGGTTCATTCCGTGCGGACTGTAACGTGTCGCTACGTCGTCCGGGTCAGCCATTCGGTACACGTTGTGAGCTTAAAAACTTGAACTCATTCCGTTTCATTGAACAAGCGATTAATGTTGAAATTGAACGTCAAATGGAAATTTTGGAATGGGATGGCACCATTGATCAGGAAACTCGTTTGTTCGACCCTGTGAAGATGGAAACCCGTTCAATGCGTTCAAAGGAAGAAGCCAATGACTACCGTTACTTCCCTGATCCAGACTTGTTGCCTGTGATCATTGCAGACGAGCAAATTGAAGCAATTAAAGCGACCATGCCTGAGCTTCCTGCGGCACGTCGTGCACGCTTTGTAGCCGACTTTGGTGTGACTGAGTACGATGCGCACGTTTTAACGCTTACACGTGAAATGAGCGAGTTCTACGAAGATGTCGTGAAGGCTGCTGGCGGTGCTGCTCAAGGTAAGATTGCTGCTAACTGGGTGATGGGCGAATTCTCTGGTGCTTTAAACAAAGCAGGCTTAGAGTTGGCGGATTCCCCTGTTTCAGCTGAACAGTTGGGTGGCATGATTGCACGTATTGTGGACAACACGATTAACGGTAAGATCGCGAAGCAAGTATTCGGCTTTATGTGGGAAGAAGGCAAATCTGCGGATGAAATTATTGCTGAAAAAGGCTTGAAACAGGAAACCGATACAGGTGCGATTGAAGCGATTATTAAAGACGTACTTGCTGCCAACGAGAAGATGGTTGAAGAGTTTAAATCTGGTAAAGATAAAGCGTTCAATGGTCTTGTTGGTCAAGTCATGAAAGCAGCGAAAGGTAAAGCTAACCCTGCTCAAGTAAATGAATTAATGAAGAAATTGATTGGTTGATTTAGTCTTTTTTTAAAAGAAAACCCGCTTAAGAGCGGGTTTTCTTTTTCAGAATTTAAAAACTTCCTTTGCTTTTTCAATTGTCTTTGGACCTACGCCTTGTACTTCTGATAGTTGCTTAAGCGTTAAACCATTATTTTTGACTCTTGCCACTACAATTGCTTTGGCCACATCCCTCTTTACATTAAGTAATGCTTCAATTTCATCCAATGAAACCTCTGTGATCAATGGTTGAGTTGTTCTATTTCTAGGATCAACATTTAAATACTCTAGAAGATCTGCAAGCATTAAATAAATATGGAACATAGCTTTTGTTGCTTCTAATTGTGATACCTCTGTATGTACACCTTTACAAGTTAAAGTGTAATCAGCAGCCATCCAACTCCCCAAATAATCTAAATGGGCTTTGGCCATATCTTTATTGCTTTTCGATTCAATAGAGAGATCCATGAATCTCCAAATTCGGTTTATATACTGATTTTGTTTAAAAGTACGCCCATTAATATTTTCGTCTGTAGCAGGATATAACCTATCTGCTAAGCTCTCTAATAAACGCCTACATGTTGCTAAAGCCTGAGACCATTCTTCTTTAGAATCCGAGGAAACTGATTTAAAAGCTAACATGAGTTGTTCAGCAATTTCAGGATCGAGATCAAGTAATTTGTCATCTACTGCATTTTTTAAGAGATCAAAGCCTGAAGCAACTGTTCCTGAAAATTTCAATCTATTATATAAATCAGTTAGATACTTATGACATTCACCCTTAACATAAGCCAACCTCTCTTGAACATTATTCAAATACAAAGTTTTATCATTACTATGTTTCTTAAGATAGCTTAAATGATCCTCAAGATGATGAATAGATTTATCAAGACCACCTGTTGCTGAATTTGTTTTTAAACGAAAAAAATTTGTAGTACAGATAAACTGAATATCTATGTCAACCTCTGTAAGCTTTTCTAACAGAGGTTTATATTCTTCATCTTTATAAATCTTTATATCTTTTTGTTTTTCATTATCTTCCATAATTTTTGAAAGAAATTCTTTTAAGGGTTGGATAAACTTCTCATTTCCAAGTTCAATTTCCGCCCAAATATAATAATTTTTTTCTTCTAGTAAGTTTGAAGCCCTCGAGAGCTTTTGTACGCCAACTGTTATACTTCCTTTTTGAGATTCTAATTCTTTGATTCCTTCTTCAACAATTCTTAAAGCTTCTTCTTTCTTGTTCATTTCCCCAAAAACCTCAATTTTTCAAAAGCTAAACATACAATAATATAATCTGAAACTAATTTTTTATGTGCTCAAAATACTCATTTGCGCATAGAAAATTTAACCTTACAATCAACCCAAACACTTCATGCTCACAACAAACATGACCATCAAAAAAGTAACCTCAATCATCTAACTCGAAGACTTGGGACGTATCCAACTTTCAAAGTCTTTCTTTATGCGTGATTTCAGAATCCCCTTCCTTGCCAAGCTTCGCTTCTCACTTTTTCCAAAGGGGGACTTGTCACGTAATCCATTGGATACGCGTGGTTCCCTCTCCTTTTTAAAGGAGAGGGTTAGGGAGAGGTAAATTTTAAAACGCAGTATAAACGAGAAGACAAAACCCGCATCACTGCCCCCGAATCACCCCCAACTTATTCCACACATCTGGCGTCAAAAAGGTCATCATCAACTTGTTTAAATCCAGATAACGCAGTACACCATTCAACTGACTTTTAATTTCAGGGTTCTTTAAAATTTCCTCACCCGTAATCTGTCCAAGTTCCTGAAAACTGTCTCCAACCGCTTGTATACCTTCAGCTTGAATCACTGCTTTGGCCTGCGCAGAACATTGCTCTACCAGTATCCGCTGCAAAACGGTTGCCAGCTTTTGATCTAAAGCCTGTTTTTGTTCTGGCGTCACCTGACTCAAGTGTTTCAAATCCGGATGTGCAGATAGCGCCACAAAGGTCCACTGCAAGACCGCGGTTTTATCGGTTGCCGTGGTCGACTTCACCAGACAGTCACTCAGCTGATCAACGGCCGGACCAGCCGTACTCACTTGTGAGCAACCCAAGAGCGCAATCGCCAGGCCCCATCCTCGTAGCTGCTTTAGACTCAATTGCATCATGCTATACCTCGCCAACATCAGCTCATACCAGAAATAGCCTATTTGTAGCATGCAAGCAGCAATCTCACCTGTTATGACTGTGTAACGCGCATAAAAAAAGGAGAAGTGATGTGCTTCTCCTTGTTACTTATACTGACTATTTCATTTGCCTGAGCATACGCTTGGCACCGGCATGATTATGCTGGTTGGCCAGCTCCTGCAAAATCCGTTTGGCCCGGGCTTTGGGCTGGGAAAAACGGTTACTAAAACTCGGCACAGCGCTTAAGCAACGCGCCAGCAAAATCCCCGATTCAGCATAGACATTCCGCGCATTGGTGTCCTGCAACCGGCCATAATTATAGGCCCGCTGTGCGCTGTTACAGGCATTTAACTCATTGCGGCCGCTGTTTAAATCACGGCGTGCAGCGACATAATATTTCATCTGCTGCTGTTGTGGGGTCGCAGCCACCACAGGCGCCGCTTTTACGGGTGCCGGGGTTTTCTCGGCTGGAAGTTCCGGTGTTTCTTTTGGTTCGGGCTCTTTGGCAACAGCTTTAGTGTTTTTATTATTCCGATTGGTATTCGTATTAGCCTTCTTGCTGCTGGAAGATGCCGAACGATAAAAACGCCGTGCTTCATCTTCCGTCATGACTTGAGTAAGTAAATGCACAATGCGGACTTCACCCTGGCCATCGCGTTTACGCTCGCTGACCGGCTCAATTGAAACAATCCAGTCCGGGCCATTTTTTCTGACACAGCGATAGGCACCAATGCCCTGATTAACATCACGATAAGTCGCCAACAGTTTTTTGGACCAACTGTTTTTCAGCATCGACATCGTACTTTTATAGGCCAGTTTTAAATGGCCTTGCTGCGACTGACAATAGCTGCCCATATATTTGCGCGGAATCAGCGATTCTGCCGCCAGCTCTTTACGCTGCGGTCCCCAGTCATACACATAGGCTTTGGCTGAACTATTGGCCTGATTCAGATTTTTTTTCGCAATCAGCTCTTGTGGCGAAGCAAAGTGCTTCAAGGCATCTGGACTAAAACTTTCTACACTGACACAGCCCGAAAAGACGACACCGACCCCAGCTAACATCATGAAGGTTTTGACATTCACGTCTTTATTCTCTATTTTTCCCCACTCAAAACATAGCTCAAATAGGCGCAAATAACAAATCTAGTCGCTTGATTTTACTTGATATTTCTCGTTTATTTATTACTACTGCCCCGCACTATCATCTGATAAATGCAAAATATCCAGAGTTTTAACAGCGAAACCTGAACGCCTTAACACTTTCATCCGATCATTAAAAAACCCGCCTTAACAGCGGGTCAGTTGGGAATGACTTAATCATCCAGGGTCGATTCAAAGGCTTTTAAACGTTTATAAATCGACAGCAGTTCAATAATGGTGGGCCAGGAGGCAATTAAATACTGGAACGATTCACGTACCTTACCGAACACGTTACCAATCTGCATCATCAGGCCAAGGGTAATCGCTCCCGCAGCAATACTTGGGAACAGCACAAACAGACCGTAAATATTGTCCAGCTGCATGTACCAGATTCGTACCAGGTTAAAATAGGCATAATGGAAATACAGGCGGAAATAATTCAGACGAACCTTGCTAAACAGCTCTTTTAAAGTCAGCGGATCGGCACGCTCGGCATGATCTTCACCATAGACCAGCTCTTTACGATAAGCCGCTTCCACCTTCTGGTTATTAAATTCCAGTCCTGGCAGTTTATAACCGACCACCATCAGCAGTACGGTACCAAACACCGCCCAACCAATTGCCGCCCACACCAGCGCATAAGGAATTTCGCCCAGAATTGGCAGGGTTTTCACATGGCTCGATAGCGTTACCAAAACCGGTAAAAAGGCAATCAGGGTAATGAGTGCTTCAATCAGACTGACGCCCAGACCTTCGGTGGTACGGGCAAAGCGCATGGTATCTTCCTGAATACGCTGCGATGCCCCTTCAATATGACGTAACCGGTCCCAGTAGGCGGTGTAATAATTGTTCATTGCCGTTCGCCAGCGGAATACATAGTGGCTGACAAAGAACAGGTTAAATACCGAAACCGTGACCGCCACAATTGCCACATACAAAAAGGTCATGATCTCGGCATACAGGTTATTCACATCACCACCGCCATTACTCAGCATTTGCTGGATCAGGTCATAAAACGGGCTGTACCAGGCGTTAATGACCACGCTCACCTGCACCCAGAACCAGATATTAAACAGAATGAAAGATGAGCCCCACACCGACCAGCGCTGCCAGGGATTATCCGATTGAATCCGCCAGAAAATTGCAAAAATGGCTGTGGTCAGAAAATACCAGAGATAGAACCAGAGAAATGCCGGTGACCAGAAACGGCTGACCCCAATCGGGAGTTCTGCTTCATGATAGCCTTCGGGCAAACCGATGATGGTGCCCCAGCCTTGTCCACCAGAATACCACAGCACCAGATTAAGAACGAACCAGAGTAACAGCGAACTAAAAAACCATTTCGGATGTGGAAAAAATGACTTAAACATGCAGTGTTCTATTTCCTTTATTCTTTTCAAGACGTTGAAAAGCAGCTTTTATAACATTGCAGCGTGCAATGCGCCACGCGATGACTTCAACATGAGCAATATACAAGATTTCCTCGACAGCGCATGTACTTTTCAGTACCGATTTTTCCACTAACCGGTATTTAAAGCGATATAAAACCCCGAAAATCACCCTGACTATTTTCAGTAAAATAATGAAAAATCAAGAGTTTAAAATACCAATTTTTATACTAAGAATTTAACTTTATTTTTTAAGATATCAATCACTTATTTATAATCTGACGAATAAAACCCATATTCCCGACCAGACAATGCTAAAATAAATATGTGATACATAATACATTTTTGAGGGAAATCATGATGGAAGTGAAAGCTGTTGAGCTTATTCAGCCTCTGGTACTTGAGAAAGAGAACTGCCCACCTATCCATTTTGAGACAGGCACTATCTTAAAAGTCCTGATGACCACGCCAACAGCGTATCTGGTCACGGCCGGCACGGAATTTAATTTCACCATTTCATTTCAAGATGAAAACAAAGTGTGGCGCAAGCTTTAATCCTCATTCCAAGCGCGATTCTTATCTCCATTCAGGCAGCGTTTCAGGCTGCTTTTTTGCAGATATAAAACCAGAGCAGCCGAATTACAACCGACCTTTAAGATGCATTGTGCTGGGAATGTGCCTGTAAATCGACAATCTTGCCCTCCTGATCATGATAGACCGTGACAATTTTAGCCTGACGGGATTGCGTTAACATGACCGGTTCCAGCTGAAAATGCTCGGCAAACTGGTTTAGCGGTGCCGGTTGCATGGTCTGGATGGAGTGCGCCGGAATATAGTTGGTCCACAGCCATAAACTCAAGCCACAAGCCACCAGCGCACTAAAACCATTTTGCAGAATACTTAGCATCAACTGGGCCACTTGCTGAATCAGTGCATCCCGCTCTAAATCCAGTAAACCCAGACTGATTAAAACCGGCTGCCACAACAGGCCCCAGGTCAGCCATAAGCCGGCGGTACACACGTTCGAGGCATAACGCTTTTGCCACGGCAATTCATAGCGATAATCAATAATTAAAGTATTGGCTTTCACAACTTTACTCTCAACACATCACATCGCGACAGTTAGCTGTCACGTTTGATTCCACGATCGGGACTGATCCAGCGTGCACGTTTCCCTTCCCCGCGCAGCAGCATTTTTGGAAATGCCACAATACTGGCCGATACGGTAATCAGCCAGAACATGAACGGATACCAGATCATCCAGAAATAGTTTCTGGCCAGATTTTTTTCATAGCGGCTGTCCATCCATTTGCTGACCATAAACTGGAACAAACAGGTCGCGCCCAGCACAATACCCACCCCTTGCGGTAAAAACGGCGATTGCAGTTCCGGTAACGGTAAAATAGGCAGGCAGAAACTTAATATCCAGAGCAGACACAGCAACAGCAGCAGATATGACCAGACCAGAGTCAGCATCATTTCCAGAATCAGCGGCCACAAATAGTTCAGCTTTGGCTTAAAAATTACATCAATATTTTTATTTAACACCTGCGCACCGCCCATGGCCCAGCGCAAACGCTGTTTCCATAAGCCTTGCAGGGTTTCCGGCATTAATACCCACACCAGCGCATTCGGTTCAAATTCAATTTTCCAGCCGGCACGCTGTAGCTTCCAGGAAATATCAATATCTTCGGTCAGCATGTCGTGCGACCAGTAACCGACCTGATGTACCGCGCTTTTACGAAAGGCGGTAATCGCGCCGGAAACAGTAAAAATACGGCCATAGGTGCGCTGGGCACGTTTAATCATGCCAATAATCGAGGAGAATTCTCCGACCTGGACCCGGCCCAATAAGGTCGAGCGATTGCGAATTCGCGGATTGCCCGTAACGGCGGCCACCGCCGGATCACGCTGGAAATGGCGCAGCATCCAGCTGGCGGCATGCGGATCGAGCAAGGCATCGCCATCAATTCCAAGCAGGTATTCGGCATCGGTAACCAGACTGCCGGCTTGCAGGCCCATGGCCTTGCCCTGATTTTCCGCCAGATGCACCACCCTTAACCGTGGATGCTGGGCCGCCAGACGGTTCAGTACCTCGCCAGTATTGTCCGAGCTGCCATCATTAATCGCGATGACTTCAAAGTTGGGATACTTTAATGCCAGTGCCTGGGTGATGGTTTCCTCGGCATTATCGCCTTCGTTAAAACACGGAATGAGCACCGCCACCAAAGGATATTCCTGTAAAGCCGGTGGCTGGGTAAAGGTCGGATCTTTGCGTTCTTTGACATAGAAAATCAGCGCGCCCATCATCCATAAATAGGACATGAATAGCGGATAATAAAACACAAAGTTCAGCACCGATTGCCAGAGTTCTTGCAACATGGTTGTTCCTCTAGCCGGTTACGGTGCGGATGCGGGCTGAGACTGGAAGGCCTGACGCAGCACAGCCGGATCAGGATGATTCTGGATTGGATCATCCGGATAATAGGCAATGTGCTTCACACCGGCCTGATAGAGTTTCTGAATTGTTTCCGCAATTTCCGCAGATGGAATTTTATTACCATTACGCCAATCGACGGCCTGCAATTCAAACACCGTTTTACGCAGCCCTTGCGGATATTGCTGCACCCGACTCAATAGCTGCTGATAAAACTGCGCCGGATCATCGACCTGTTCCATATATGGCATGGCCATAATCGCGGTAAAGTCATAACGGTTTAGCGACTGTTCCAGCGACTGGGCATACCAGTTTTCTGAATAGGCCGACAGTGCCACCTGTGCATACAGGTTACGCGAGGTCTGCAAATAAGGCTGATACTGACGTACGGTCTCGGCCAACTCCATGGCAAAATCATCAATCACTTTGACTTTATAAGCTGTCCATTTCTGCAAGGCAGTATCATCAGCACGCAGTTGTGTCAGATCAGTCGCTAAGCCCTGCTGCTGATAGGCCTTTTTGGCCCAGCTGCTGGCATCTTCATAATCGGACAAGGTGGCATCATCATGGAAAATAATGCCGTTGAACTGCGCCGATTTGGCCAGATCTTCATAAATGCCTTTAATGGTGTTGCGGGCGCGCGGCGAAAATGGGCTTAAACGGTGATAGCCCATGTTCAGATGTTTGCCGCTATGTGGCTGCTCGGTTTGCACCAGATCTTGGGCCACCGGATTCGAGACCGGTAATTCCCAGGCAAATACCGGCATCCAGGCATAGACACGACGTACCTGAGTCCGGGTCTGGATTTGCCAGGCCACACGGTTAAACAGGTCGGCACGCATTGGAATATAACGGTTCGGGAAATAGACCAGATCGGCCGAGCCATTGCCATCCGGATCAGAAAATGCCTGCAAATATACGGTATTGACGCCAATCTGCTGAATCCGGTCCAGCAATAAGCCTAAATTACGTTCCTGCTGCTGCGGGTCCGGATCATAAATATAGTCAATATCGACATGCATGATCTTTTGCGGACGATCATTGTCCGTGCGCTGCTGCTGATGTTTTTGGATTTCTTTGGTCAGTAGCGCTGCATCCATGTGTTTTTGAATCAGGATTCGCGGCAATCTGGAAAAAATGTTTACAGGTTGATTCTCGGCATCATCCAGCGTCAGGCTGATTGGCATCTTCAGTTTTTCAGCAATTTTTACCGTATGCAAGTTATAGCGACCATAGGGCCAGACCATAATTTTTGGTGCTTTCAGACCATATTTTTGCAACAGACGCTGATTGGCCTTTAAGTCCTGCTGAATGCGTTTTTGATAAGCGTTGTTATCTTCATAACGCTGCTGCTGCGGAAAATAGGCACGTGCTACGGTGGCCGGCAATTGATTGCCCTGCGGATTGGCCACAATGCCTTTATGCAGGTCATAACTGTGGCTGGCAATTTCCACCAGACCGCTGGCCTGTAATTCTTTTAACTGTGCCCAGCTTAAAAAATGCTGGCGTGACACCAGTTGCCCGCCAAAATTAACCTGTTGCTGTTCTGCTGGTTCTAACCAGCGCCCAACCACCGACAACACGGCCGGAATATTCCGCTGTTTTAAAACAGGATAGACATGCTGATAAAAACTTTGATAGCCATCATCAAAACTCAACAAGACTGATTTTTCCGGTAGCGCCTTGTTGTGTTGCTGTGCCTCTAACAGTTGCTGACTGCCAATAAACTGAAAGCCATTTTGTACCAGCCAGTCCAGATGCTGCTGCAATTGTTTAGGCTCAATCGCATATTCAGGCATTAACGGTTGTGGTTCAGAAGTGACTTCGTGGTAGGCAAGGATCGTCAAGTTTTTCATTTCATTTCCCGCCTGTGCCCAACCCATAAGCATACTACAAAGAAAGAAAACAAAAATCTGGACCGCTTTAATAAACTGAAATAGAGGAGACATAAGGCGCGCGGAATTCATGGTACAGACAAGAAGATACGATGCTACCTTCGAGCAATTGCGCAGATTCAACCATTATTTTATTATTATTTGTGTATACATTTGTTAATTAATCCCGTTTTTTTGCTTTTTGCCCTTGCTTTCAAAATAAAGCAATAAAATATTTATGATTTTATATCATTCACTTAGTTTTACTTATTTTTTAGCCACCCGCCAACGGGTCAGTTGATAATTTTCTAAAGTGTATAGGCTTTTCCAAGCCCAAAATGTAACCTGGTTTTCACTTTTAAATTCTCACTATTTGATACTGAAGCATTTTTCAAAACGCTAATACATCTGCAAAAATGGAAATGTGGAGATCATTTTGAGCTGAAGATTCACCGCTAAAATAGCATCAATTAAGTCCTCTGACGCATTGTAGTTCTGGCAGATGAAATCGTGCCCGTTACCCTCCCCTCTCTGGCATATTGTGCAGGCTTAGGGTTTAATAAAATCTGCCCCCAAGTGCACATGGAGAAAAGATGCAAACGCTCGTATGCTATAAACAGCTGCCGATCTGGACACAAGACACTATCCCGCCCGGCTTTTTACGCCAGCACAATACCAAAGCCGGCACTTGGGCCCAACTGAAGGTTTTAAAAGGTGAATTGCGTTTTGCCTTGCTCGATGAAGCAGGCACGCTGTTGTCTGAACATCTGTTTAGCCCGGAGCAGCAACCGCCCATGCTTGAACCGCAGGTGTGGCACAAGATTGTTTCGGCCAGTGCCGATGTCGAATGTCAGCTCAGCTTTTATTGCACAGCCAATGACTACTTTGCCAAAAAATATAAACTGACCCCGACCCATTCAGAAATTCTGGCCGCGCAGCCATCTTTACAGGGCAATACAGCGCTGGATGTTGGCTGTGGCAGTGGTCGTAATGCGCTGTTTTTAAGTCAACATGGTTTTCAGGTCGATGCCTGGGATGTCAATGCCCAAAGTCTGGAGCGCCTGAACGAGATTATTCAGCAGGAACAGATTCAGAGCATTCATACCACGCTACGGGATTTAAATATTAATCCGCAGATTCAGGGCCAATACGATTTTGTGTATTGCACGGTGGTGATGATGTTTTTACAACCCGACACCATCCCAACCCTAATTCAGCAGATACAGCAGGCCACCAAAGCTGGTGGCCTTAACCTGATTGTTTGCGCGATGGATAGTGAAGATTATCCGGTTCAACCGGACTTCCCTTTTAGCTTTAAAGCCGGTGAGTTAAAAGCTTATTATGAAGGCTGGACTTTGCTGAAATACAATGAAAATATCGGTGAACTGCACCGTGTCGATGAACAGGGCAAGCGTATTCAACAGCGCTTTGCGACATTATTGGCACAGAAAACAGCGTAAAAAATTTATCCTTACATATAAAAGCTGATCATCTGGATGATGGGTCGGCTTTAGAGAAAGAATAAAAAACAGTGATAGTCAGCAAGTTTAATAACTTGCTGATGATTCAATAATTATTGGATAAAGCGACTAAGAAAACGTTACAGCAGATATTCCCAGATCACATAGCCTAGACCAAAACCAATCAATGAGTACAGCGTAATAATAAAGAAGACAAAACTCGCGCTATTTTTCTTTTTTAAAAAGCTCATTGTGATCTCAACGGTAAAATCTGTTGTCACATCTTACCCCAATTTGAGGATTTTAAAAGAGAAACTGGACCTTATCGTGCTGACTAAAAAATCCAGAAGTGCAATTACTCATCACTCGAGACTGTAAATTAAATTGTGTAATTGCCTGAATTTGCTATGTTCATATTCACAACGGAGTCAGGCAATATGATGAACGAACAAAAACTAAAAGACCTTGCAGCAGAATTTTCTAAAGGAATCAAAACAGAAGACGATCTCAACCAATTCACCCGATTGTTGACCAAACTCACTGTTGAAACGGCTCTTAATGCCGAACTTACCGAACATCTGGGACATGAAAAAAATGCCCGTAAATCTGGCTCAAATTCACACAATGGTTATTCTAGTAAGACTGTACTTAGCGATGATGGGGAGATTGAGATCACCACACCACGTGATCGTGATGGCACTTTCGAACCTCAGTTGATTAAGAAAAATCAGACCCGTATCACGCAAATGGATAGCCAGATTCTATCCCTTTATGCCAAAGGCATGACCACCCGTGAAATCGTTGCTACCTTCAAGGAAATGTACGATGCCGATGTATCTCCAACGCTCATTTCCAAGGCGAACAGCACTGCTGTGAGGATGCCGTCAATGAGCAGGTTGCTGAATGGCAAAACCGTCCGCTGGATGTGATCTATCCCATCGTTTATATGGACTGTATTGTGGTTAAAGTCCGTCATAATGGCAGTGTCATCAATAAGGCTGTATTCCTTGCCTTAGGCATTAATCTTGATGGACACAAAGAACTGCTCGGCATGTGGATGGCTGAGAATGAAGGTGCCAAGTTCTGGCTGAATGTCCTGACTGAGCTTAAAAACCGAGGGTTGCAGGATATTCTGATCGCCTGCCTTGCGAAGCAGTGCTTCTTGTATCTTGATTGATATAGTGATTAGCTACCACTATACGCAAATTGTAGAGTTTGGAGTGCTGCTAAAATCTTAAATTTGAACCTGAGATAAAACCTACAATTTGCCCTTATCCCTCATACAACT